>CALKYL010000137.1 GCA_938003515.1 uncultured bacterium | reverse complement strand
CTCCCACTCGGCATGGCCGGCCGTCGCCTTGGTGTCGTAGTGCGCGCCGAGGATCAGGATCGGGCCGCCGGCCGGGTCCTCCCCGTCGATCTGCACGTAGACGTTGCGGATCGTCTTCTTCTCCTTCTCGTGCAGGACCTCGTGGCGGCGCGGCTCGAGGCCGAGCTCTTGGAGTTCGCCGGCGACGTAGTCGGCCGCGCGGGCGAGGCCGTCGCTGCCGAACGGACGGGGGCCGATTTCGACGAGCGCCTCGACGTGCGCCATCGCGCGGCCGCCGTCGACGGGGCCCGACGGGCCGCCGCAGGCGGCGAACGCCACGCACGGGCCGGCGAGCGCGAGCAGGAGCGGTCGCGGCGCGCCGCGGACGGGACCGGGTTGCATGGCCGCAGCGTAGCAGGCGCGGCCAAAACGTTCATGCCGCGTGCGCGAAGCGTCGATACGATGGACAGTTGGACACGGGCGGGATCGGTCCCGCCGCCCTATGGTGCAGGCATGAGCGACCTCGATCTTCCGCGGCTGATCCGCGACTCCCTCGACCTGAAGAAGTACCAGGCGGAGCACTGGGAGGGTTCGTTCCAGCAGTATCTGGACCTCGTCGACGAGAACCCGCTGGTCGTGCGCACGGCCCACCAGCGGCTCTACGACATGGTGCTCAGCTACGGCGTGCAGGAGATCGAGGTCGACAAGGCGAAGGTCCCGCACTACCGCTTCTTCACCGACCTGCTCGAGGACGGCAAGGACGGGATCTTCGGGCTGGAGCGCTCGCTGCACAACCTGATGGCGGTGTTCAAGGCGGCGGCGCACGGCTTCGGTCCCGAGCGGCGCGTGCTGCTGCTGCACGGGCCGGTCGGGTCGTCGAAGTCGACGATCGTGCGGCTGCTCAAGAAGGGGCTCGAGGCCTACTCGCGCACCAAGGAAGGCGCGCTCTACACGTTCTCTTGGGACATCGACGGCCAGCGCATCGCGTCGCCGATGAACGAGGAGCCGCTCCTGCTGCTGCCGGTCGAGATCCGCAACAAGGTGCTGGCGGGGCTGCAGAAGAAGGTGCGCACCTCGTACAAGCTGCGCCAGGACTTCGACCTGTCGCCGGTCTCGCGCTTCTACCTCGACTCCCTGCTCAAGCGCTACGACGGCGACTACGGCAAGGTCTTCGACCACGTCGTCGTGCGGCGCCTGCTGATCTCGGAGCAGGACCGCGTCGGCATCGGCACGTTCCAGCCGAAGGACGAGAAGAACCAGGACTCGACCGAGCTGACCGGCGACATCAACTACCGCCGCATCGCCGAGCTCGGCACCGACAGCGACCCGCGCGCGTTCAACTTCGACGGTGAGTTCTGCGTCGCCAACCGCGGCATCATCGAGTTCATCGAGGTGCTCAAGCTCGACGTCGCGTTCCTCTACGACCTCCTGACGGCGTCGCAGGAGCACAAGATCAAGCCGAAGAAGTTCGCCCAGACGGACATCGACGAGGTGATCATCGGGCACACCAACGAGCCCGAGTACAACCGGCTGCAGTCGAACGAGCTGATGGAGGCGTTCCGGGACCGCACGATCAAGATCGACATCCCGTACAACCTGCGCCTCACCAACGAGGTCAAGATCTACGAGAAGGACTTCGGCCGAAAGCACGTGCCCGGCAAGCACATCGCGCCGCACACGCTCGAGATCGCGGCGATGTGGGCGATCCTGACCCGGCTCGAGGAGCCGAAGAAGGCCAACCTGTCGCTCCTGCAGAAGCTCAAGCTCTACAACGGCAAGTCGATCCCGGGCTACACGCGCGACAACATCCGCGAGCTGCGCGAGGAGGCGCCGCGCGAGGGCATGGAGGGCATCTCGCCGCGCTACATCCAGGACAAGATCTCGAACGTGCTGGTGCGCGACATGCCGTGCATCAACCCGTTCATGGTCATGAACGAGCTGGAGGAGGGCCTCGACCACCACAGCCTGATCTCCGACCCGGAGACCAAGAAGCGCTTCAAGGACCTCTTGATCGTCGTGCGCGAGGAGTACGAGGAGATCATCAAGAACGAGGTGCAGCGGGCGATCTCGGCCGACGAGGAGGCGATCGCGCGCCTGTGCGGCAACTACATCGACAACGTCAAGGCCTACACGCAGAACGAGAAGGTCAAGAACCCCTACACCGGCCGCGACGAGGAGCCCGACGAGCGGCTGATGCGCTCGATCGAGGAGAAGATCGAGATCCCCGACTCGCGCAAGGACGACTTCCGCCGCGAGATCATGAACTACATCGGCGCGCTCGCCGTCGAGGGCAAGACGTTCGACTACAAGACCAACGAGCGCCTGCACCGGGCGCTCGAGCTGAAGCTGTTCGAGGACCAGAAGGACTCGATCAAGCTGACCAGCCTGGTGTCGACGGTCGTCGACAAGGACACGCAGGAGAAGATCGAGGTCGTCAAGGGACGCCTGATGCGCGACTTCGGCTACGACGAGATCAGCGCGACCGACGTGCTCAACTACGTCGCGTCGATCTTCGCCCGCGGCGACACGAAGGACGAATAGGGCCAGCGACGTGTCCGTCCGCCGCATCGACCAGGACCACACCCGGTTCCGCCAGATCGTCAAGGGTCGCATCAAGCGCGACCTGAAGCGCTTCGTCAGCTCCGGCGAGCTGATCGGCAAGCAGGGCAAGCGCTTCGTCTCCATCCCGCTGCCGCAGATCAACCTGCCGCGCTTCCGCTTCGGGGACAACCAGAAGAAGGGCGTCGGCCAGGGCGAAGGAGAGGAGGGCGAGGCCGCGCCCGGGCAGCAGCAGGGCGGTCAGGGCCAGGCCGGCGAGGACGCCGGCGAGCACGTCATCGAGGTCGACGTCACGCTCGAAGAGCTCGCCAAGATCCTCGGCGAAGAGCTCGAGCTGCCGAACATCGAGCCGCGCGGCAACAAGAACCTGCGCACCCAGGCCGGCCGCTACACCGGCATCTCGCGCGTCGGGCCGATGTCGCTGCGGCACTTCAAGCGCACGTTCCGCGAAGCGCTCAAGCGCCAGATCGCGTCGGGCACCTACGACCCCGAGGAGCCGGTCATCGTGCCGATCCGCGAGGACCTGCGTTTCCGCGCGCTCGAGACGCGCAGGCAGCCGCAGGCCAGCGCCGCGGTCATCTACATGATGGACGTGTCGGGCTCGATGGGCCGCGAGCAGAAGGAGATCGTGCGCATCGAGGCGTTCTGGATCGACACCTGGCTGCGGCACCAATACAAGAACCTCGAGGTGCGCTACATCGTGCACGACGCGGTCGCGCACGAGGTCGACCAGCACACGTTCTTCCACCTGCGCGAGAGCGGCGGCACCAAGATCAGCTCGGCCTACGAGCTGTGCCTGCAGCTGGTGCGCGAGCAGTATCCGGCGTCGGAGTGGAACGTCTACCCGTTCCACTTCAGCGACGGCGACAACTGGTCGACGCGCGACACGGAGCACTGCGTGTCGCTGCTGAAGGACACGCTGCTGCCGATGTCGAACCAGTTCTGCTACGGCCAGGTCAAGAGCGCCTACGGCTCCGGCCAGTTCAAGAAGGACCTCGACTCGGCGTTCCGCGGCGACGACAAGGTCGTCACCACCGACATCCAGGACCGCGACGGCATCCTGCCGTCGATCAAGGCGTTCCTCGGCAAGGGGCGCTAGGGTGACGCGATGGGCAACCTGACCCCCGAACTCGCGGCGATGCGCGACGAGACGCGCGACCTCGCGAAGAGCTACGGCCTCGACTTCTACGAGGTGATCTTCGAGCTCGTCGACCACGACGAGCTCAACATGGTCGCGAGCTACGGCGGCTTCCCGGTGCGCTACCCGCACTGGCGGTGGGGCATGGAGTACGAGCAGCTCAGCAAGTCGTACTCGTACGGCTTGTCGAAGATCTACGAGCTCGTCATCAACAACGACCCCTGCTACGCGTACCTGATGCGCAGCAACTCCATCACCGAGCAGAAGCTCGTGATGGCGCACGTCTACGGCCACTGCGACTTCTTCAAGAACAACGCGTGGTTCGCGCACACCTCGCGCAAGATGATGGACGTGCTCGCCAACCACGGCGCCCGCATCCGGCGCTACATGGACCGGCACGGCCAGGGCCCCGTCGAGGACTTCATCGACGTCGTGCACTCGCTCGACAACCTGATCGACCCGTACTCGCCCTACATCGCGCGCGGCACCGACGCGCGGTCGACGGCGCGCGAGCGCGACAGCGCGAGCCGCGACGAGGTCCGGAAGATCGCGGCCAAGGACTACATGGACCGCTACATCAATCCGCCGGCCTTCCTGCAGAAGCAGCAGGCGCGGATCGACAAGCAGCGGCAGCAGACGCGCCAGTTCCCGGCGCGGCCGGCGCGCGACGTGCTCAAGTTCCTGCTCGACCACGCGCCGCTCGAGACGTGGCAGCAGGACGTGCTCGCGATGCTGCGCGAGGAGGCCTACTACTTCGCGCCGCAGGGCATGACCAAGATCATGAACGAGGGCTGGGCGGTCTACTGGCACTCGACCCTGATGACGCGGCACCTCGTCGAGGCCAGCGAGATCGTGCAGTACTGCGACACGCACAGCGGCACGCTCTCGACGCGCCCGGGGCAGATCAACCCCTACAAGCTCGGCGTCGAGCTGTTCCGCGACATCGAGGAGCGCTGGAACAAGGGCCGCTTCGGCCCCGACTACATGCGCTGCGACGACCCGGAGCTGCGGCGCAAGTGGAACCGGCCGACCAACGAGGGCCGCGCCAAGATCTTCGAGGTTCGCCGCGTCTACAACGACGTCACGTTCATCGACGAGTACGTCACGCCCGAGTTCGCCGAGGACCAGAAGATGTTCGTCTACGGCCAGGACCGCGAGACCGGCCAGTACGTGATCGTCGACCGGGACTACACCAAGGTGAAGAAGCAGCTGCTCGAGGCGCTGACCAACTTCGGCAACCCGATCATCAAGGTCGTCGACGGCAACCACAAGAACCGCGGCGAGCTCTACCTCGTGCACGAGTGGGTCGGCGGCGACCTGCAGCTCGACCAGGCGGAGCTGACGCTGCAGTCGCTGTACAAGCTCTGGCAGCGGCCGGTGCACATCGAGACGATCGTCGACGGCAAGGGCAAGCTCCTGACCTTCGACGGCACGCAGTCGAGCAGCGAGGACGTCGAGGCGAGCCACCCGGCGACCGGCCGCGTCGGCTCTGCGAAGACGTAGCGCCGGGCGCCGGCCGGCGTATGCTGCTGCCGCCTCGTGCGCCCGTGCACCGCCAGCCCCCTGCCCCCGATGCGCGCCCGCGGTCCGCGGAGCCGGGCGGAGCCCGTGCCGGACGGGCTGTTCGGGGGACGGTAGGTGGCGGCTGACCCGGTGCCGGCCCCTCGGGCCACCCTCGAGCGCGTCTGGTGGGCCTACCTCGCCTGCGTCGCTGCCGTCGCCGCCGCGACGCCGGGGGGCGGCGCGGTCGGCCACGAGCCGGAGCGTTTCCTGCTCGTGCACGCCGCGGTGGCCGTGGGCGTCGCCGTCT
>CALKYL010000136.1 GCA_938003515.1 uncultured bacterium | reverse complement strand
GCCGCCGCGAGCGCGCGCACGATGCGGCGCGCGACGACCTCGTTCTGTCCCTCGCCGCCGAACGCCCGCGCCAGGGGTTCGAGGTCGGCCGGACGCGGCGCCTCGGCGACCGCGTCGAGCGCGCGGCAGCGCACGACGATGTGCGGCGAGTGGATCAGGGCGAACAGCGCGACCGCGCGGTCCGGCGCGCCCTCGAGCCACGCCAGCGCCGCGGCCTCGCGCAGCGCGGCGTCTTCGTCGGTCAGGAGCTTCTCGATCTCGTCGATGTCCTCGAACGGCGCCCGGCCGCGGAGCACGAGCGCGAGCGCCTCGAGCGCCTGGACCTCCCGCTTGCCCTTCGCCTTCTTGTGGATGCGCTCCGCGCCCTCGGCGGCGTCGATCCTGCCGACGGCGAACGCCGCGGCACGCCGCACGCGCACGACGTCGCCGTCGACGGCGAGGTCGACGAGCTTGGTCAGCGACGACGCGTCACCGAGCAGGCCGAGCGCCTGGGCGATGCGCTCCTGGATCTCCCAGTCCTTGTCGCGCAGGAACGGCTGCAAGAGCTTCGCGCCGCTCGCGTCCCCGGCGGCAGCGACCTGGTCGATCGCCGCGAGCCGCCGCTCGATCTCCTTCGCGCGCAGCTCGACGCCGAGGTTGGTGGAGGACTGCGCGAGCAGCGAAGGCCCGGCCGACAACGTCGTCAGCAGCGCCAGCGCCACGGTCGCGCGCTTCGTCTCGATCCCGTGCACGCGCAAGACTGTAGCGCCACCGGTCAGGGCCGCCACGGGGGCGCGAGCAACCGCCGCTTGCCGTCGCTGCTGCGCGGCGCGGTCTCGCCGTCGGGCGCGTCGAAGTCGCGGTCCCACAGCTGGCAGGTCACCTGCTTGTGCTTCTGGTCGAGGCCCTCGCAGTAGTTGGTGAAGATGCAGCGGCGGATCTCCGCGCCCCTGCCGAGCCGCATCTTGGTCCACCAGTCCGGGTCGGCCAGGCTCTGCCGCGCGGCCGCGACGAGGTCGGCGTCACCGCGCCGCAGGATCGCCTCTGCCTGCGTGAACTCGCAGATGCCGCCCGCGGTCACGACCGGCGTCGTGTGCCCGGCCTCGCGCACCGCCCGGCGGATCGCGGCGGCGAGCGGCACGTTGCGTCCGAACGGCCCGCGTTCGTCGCCGCGCACCGTCGGCATGCACTCGTGGCCCGAAGGGCCGGTGTACGGATACGCGGCCTCGCCGACCTTCGGCTGCTTCGCGTCGTCGAACTTGCCGCCCTTGCTGATCGACAGGAAGTCGAAGCCCGCCTCGGCGAACGCGACCCCGTAGCCGACCGCGTCGTCGATCGTGCTGCCGCCGTCGATCGCCTCGTCGCCGAGGAAGCGCACGCCGACGCACCAGTCGTCGCCGACGCGCTCGCGCACGGCGCGGAACACCTCGAGCGGCAGCCGCACGCGGCCCGCCGGCGAGCCGCCGTAGCCGTCGTCGCGCGCGTTGGTCCGCGACAGGAACGACGCCATCGTGTAGGCGTGCGCGTAGTGCAGCTCGACGCCGTCGAAGCCGGCCTCGCGCGCGCGCGCGGCGGCGCCGGCGAACAGCCCGGGCAGCGTCTCGGGCAGCGCGCGCACGTGCTCGAGGTGCAGGTCGTTGACCTCTTCGCGGTAGCCCCAGGCGTAGTCGCGGTACTCGCGCGCGGTCAGGATCTCGCGCAGGGTCTCGTCGGGCTGCGCGGTCAGCCACGCGCGCAGGCTGCGGTCGTCGGTCGCGGTCGCCGCCCCGGCGCGCGCCTGTACGCGGTCGCGGTGCCGCTCGGTCACCGTCAGGAAGCGCGCGAAGAACTTCGCCTTCTCCGGCCGCCGACGGATGTTCAGGAAGTCGAGCACCTGCAGGAACAGGCGCGTCTCGCCGCCGCTGTGCCTGCGCACGGTCTCGACCAGCCGGCGCAGGCCGGGCACGAAGCGGTCGTGGCCGACGCGCAGCAGCGGTCCGCTCGGCACGTCGCGGATGCAGGTAGCCTCGACGACCCGCACGCCCGGGCGGCCGTCGGCGAAGCGCGCGTACCAGCCGAGCACGTCGTCGGTGACGAAGCCGTCCTCGGTCGCGCGCCACGGCACCATCGCCGGCACCCAGGTGCGCGACGTCGCGGTCACCGGCCCGAGCGCGATCGGCGAGAACAGGAGCGAACGCGCCGCCTCACCGGCCGTCGGCCAGTTCGGCGCGGGCAGCTCGTGCTTGACGCGCTCAGCCACCCTTCCTGCGCTTGGGCGGCTCGCGGAAGCCCTTCGGGGCGCGCCGCATCTGGCCCATCGCCTGCGGCGGCTTCTCGAGTCCGAGCGCGTACCACTGCATGTCGAACACCTGCATGTTCATGCGCGTGCGGTTCTGCAGCCGCAGCATGTTGTCCTTGCTCGGCGCGTTGCTCGGGTTCTTCTTGAGGAACTTCGCGAGCACCGCCTGCGCCTCGTCGGATCGGTCCTGCTTGTGCAGCATCCACGCGTAGGTGTTGTGCAGCAGCGCGTGCTTCTTGCTGAACTTCGTCGCGATCTGCAGGATCGACAGCGCGTCGTCGACCTCGTCTTCCTTGTAGCGGATCGCGGCGAGCAGGAGCCGCGCGTCGGCGTTGCGCAGGCTCGCGCCCTGCAGCAGCTCGAGCCCGCGCTCCTTCTTGCCGGAGTACCAGGCGAGCATGCCCATCTGCGCGCGCAGCTGGCCCTCGAGCAGCGGCACCCACTTGCCGAGCGGCAGCATGTCCTCGAGGGTCTGCATGGCGAGCTCGGTGCGGCCCTGCTGCATCTGCTGCTGGACCTGCATCAGCGCCGGCTGGAGCCGCGCCGCGAGGCGCCGCGCGATCAGGATCCAGATCACGACGAACAGCAGCACCGTGAAGACGATGCCCCAGCCCCAGTGCCACCAGTCGACGAACACGCCGCTGAAGCCCAGCAGCAGGGACAGGGACACCGACAGCAGGATCGAATACACGCGGGGGGCTCGGGGTGCGGGGGGCGAGCAGGATACGGGCTCGGGGGGTGGCGTGCGACCGGTGGGGCCGGGTGGTGGGGCCGGGGAGCTGCGTCGTCGGGCGGCCTCACGGCAGGGGCCGGGTGGGGGATCGCGGTCGCGTGCGCCGGCGATCGACGGGGTCCGGACGCGCTTGCCGAAGGCAGCGGTCGTCGCCGCCGGCGATCGCAGGCCGAACGACCTGGCGAGTCCACGCGTGCACTGCACCGACGCCGCCGAGGTCGACCGGACGTTCCGGCTGTCGCCGTGGGGCAGCGTGCCGGTCGAGGTCGTCGATTCGGATGCGCGGCCCGTCGCCGGCGCGCGCGTCGTGCTCGATCCGCTGGACGACGCTACCGACGCGGTCGGTGGCTGGACCGATGACCATCGCCGCCTGACGATCGAACGCGCAGCGCCCGTCAGGTCGAGGCTTCTCCCGACACGGACAGCTCCCCCCGACGCGAACGGCCCGACGACGCATGCGCGCCGCCGGGCCGTTCGAGGGTCTCTGAGGCCGGGTGCTGGACCTTCTCTAGCCCTCGACCCAGGTCCCGACGCAGCGGTGCGCGACGAAGTGCGTGAACTTCGTCGGCGACAACAGCGTCAGCTCCCAGCCGTGCAGGTTGCCGTCGTCGCGCTGCGTGTGCCGGTCGTAGTGGCGCAGGTCGCTGATCGTGCTGCGCTCGGCGCTGTCGTAGATCGCGTCGACCGCCCACACGACCGCGCCCGAGTGCACCGACACCAGCTGGGTGCGCAGCCCGAGGTGCGGCGGGCTGTACGGACGCCACGACGTGACGGCGCCGACGAACACCCCGTCCAGCGAGTAGCGCTCGCACAGCCGCACCAACGCCTCGGTCGACAGGCGTCCGCGGGCGAACGACGCGTCGAGCTCCTGGTCCTCGCGGGCCTCGGTCGACAGCGGCACCACCTCGAAGCGGCGCAGCTTCTGCAGCTCGGCGACGAACGCGTCGCGCACCTGCTCCCGGTCGACCTGCACGCCCGCCTCCGCGCGGAACGGCAGCACCATGATGCGCCGCACGCTCGCGAGGTCCTCGGGCTCGGCGAGGTAGCAGTCGATCGCCTTCGGCCGGAGCGGACGCGCCAGGTTGCAGCCGGCGGCGAGCGCCGCGAGCGCGGCGAGAGCGAACACGCGCGGGTTCATCGCTGGCGCGGCGGCGTCGCGGCCGCCTCCGCGGGGTTGGCCTCGATCGCGTCGAGCGACGCGCGCAGCTCCTCGATCTTGCCGACCAGCTGCGACTGCTCGAGCTTGGCCTTCTCGATCGACAGGCTCAGGATGCGCGCCTCGAGGTCGCGGCGGCGCTGCCGCAGCAGCTCGGTCTCCGCCTCGGCCTGCGCTCGCAGCGCCTTCTCCTTCTGCAGCGACGTCTTCTCGCCGGTCAGCTGCGCCTGCAGGTTCTGGTTCTCGGCGCGCAGGTCGTCGCGCTCCTTCTGCAGGTCGGCGTGCTCCTCGAGCAGCGACTTGTACTTGCTGAGCAACAGGTCCTGCTTCGGGCCGTAGTCCATCTCGGTGTTGATGCCGGCCTGCGCGAGGCTGCCGCGGTAGCCGTCGAGCGGATCGGTGACCTCGGGCTCGTAGATCAGGTCGCCCGCGGTCTGGCACCCGGCCAGCGCGAACGCGCACAGCAGGATCGGGGAAAGGCGCTTCATGGGGGGCCTCATCGGGGTTCGGCTGCAGGCGGGGGTTGCTCGTAGACGCACTCGACGACGGCGCTGGCGCCGCAGCCGCAGCGCACCTCGAAGCCGGCGACGCGGTCGCCGTCGAGCAGCGGCACGATCGCCAGCGGCTGGCCGGCGCGGCCGTCCTCGGTCGGGCCGCAGTCGAGCATCGCGGCCTGGCCGACGATGCGGACCCGGTCCCTGCGCAGCACCTGCCTCTGGTCGCTCCGGTCGTTCACGTGGTCTCCGGGGTCACGCGATCACGTCGACGTGCATCGCGTCCCCGTCGTGCTTTCGGCCGGCGTCGGCCCGGAGCTGAAGCGCCCTTCGCACCGCCGGCTCGGGCGGCGGCCGGTCGGGCGCGCCGTCGCCCTGGGGCTGGCCGTGCTGCTCGAGGGCCTTCCGGAACGCGTCGGCCTGCTGCCGGTTGCCGCCGGCGTTGCGTTCTTGCACCCCGGGGGGGGCGGGGACGGCGCCGAGATGGCGGATGCCTTCCATGGCTCACTCCTGCTCCTTGAGCTTGAGGCGCAGCCGCTCGGTCGCGCGGGTCAGGATCTGGCTGACGCGCGACTCGGTCACGCCGAGGACCTTGCCGATCTCCTTCAGGTAGAGCTGCTCGTGGTAGTAGAGCACGACGACGTTGCGGTCGGCGTCGGGCAACTCGGCGATCGCGCGGGTCAGGCGGTCGAGCTGTTCGCGGTCGAGCACGCGCGCCTCGGGGGCCTCGCCGTCCGGATCCGGCACGCGGCCCGCGAGCGTGCCGCCGTCCTCGCCGCCGTAGGTCTCGTCGAGCGACAGGACGCGGGCGGTGTGCAGGGCCCGGAGGTCGTCGTCGAGGTCCTCTTCGGTGCAGCCGAGCGCCGCGGCGAGCTCTTCGGGCGTCGGCTCGCGGTCGAGCTCCGCCCACAGCTCGGCGTTCTTGCGCTCCATCTTGCGCAGCCGGTCGCGGCGCGAACGCGGCACCGGGTCGTGCTTTCGCACCTCGTCGAGGATCGCGCCGCGGATCGCCGTGTAGGCGAACGTCTTGAACGAGGCGCCGCGGCTGGGATCGAACGTCGACGCGGCGTGCATCAGGCCGATGACGCCGACCGAGTAGAAGTCGTCGCGGTCGAGCGAGGCGGGCATCGTCACCGGCAGGCGCGCGACGACGTAGCGAACGAGCGGCAGGTACTGCTCGACGAGCCGGTCGCGCTCGGCGGTGGAGCGCTGCACCTTGACCGCGCCCCTCACTCGTCCTCCTCCTTGGCGAGCTCGGCGCGCCGCCGCGCCTCGTCGCGGGCGAGCGCGTCGAGCACGACGCCGACGACCGGCGGCGCCAGGACGTGCGCGGCGACGAGCGCGAGGCCCGCGGCGACGACGCTGCGGAACAGCGCGGTCAGCCCGTCGACCCCCGCGAGGGTCGCGACGAGGAATGCGACCCCGAACACGAGGCTCGTCAGGTAGGCGGCCGCGAGCCGCGTCAGGTGTTGGCTGCCGGTGCCCGACTTCATGAAACCTGCCGTTCGGTCTCATCGGCTCGCCGCGGCTCCGGAGTTGAGTCGGGCCGGGTCCGAAGTGACGCCCCGATGGGGACTTCCCGTGTCGGTCAGCGGGGGCCGGCGGCCGGCCGCAGGCGGATCGTGGCCGGCGCCGCGGCCGCGGCCCGGCGGCGCTCGA
>CALKYL010000135.1 GCA_938003515.1 uncultured bacterium | reverse complement strand
GGTCCGGGCGCTGGCGGCGCTTCCCGACGGCGACCTCGTCGTCGCGGGGGAGTTCACGTCGGCGGGCGGCGCGCCGATCGCGCGCATCGCGCGCTGGGACGGCGCCGCGTTCCACCCGTTCGGCGGCGGCACCGACGGAACGGTGCGGGCGCTCTCGTGGACGGACGCGACGGGCTCGGCCGGGGTCCTGGCCGGCGGCGCGTTCGCCCAGGCGGGGGGCGGCGTCGCCGTCGGCCACGCGACGCTGGCCACTCCGTGCCCCGCGACGGTGGCTCCGCTCGGCGTGGCGTGCGCCAACTCGGCCGGAACGGCGCTGCTGACGAGCGGCGTGCTGCCGTGGACGGGAGCCACGTTCCGTGCCGCCGGCGCGCCGTTCCCGAACGCGGCCGTGGTCGCCGTCGCGCTCGGCTTCCAGAGCGGCTCGGTGCCGCTGTCGTTCCTGCTGCCGGCCGCCGCCGCGAACTGCTCGTTGTTCGTCCTCCCGGAGGTCGTGCCGGTCGCGGTTCCCGTCGCCGCTCGGGTCGAGTGGCAGCTGGCCGTCCCGGACGACCCGACGCTGGCCGGCACCGTGCTGCACGCGCAGATGGTCGCGCTCGAGTTCGCGGCTGGAGTCTGGCAGCGGAGCAGCAGCACGAACGCGCTGTCCCTCCAGATCGGCACGTTCTGACGAACGCTCAGTGGAAGCTGCGCATCGTCGTGCCGTCGGCCGCGAACGGCAGCTCCGGCGCCCACAGCCGGTCGGCGACGAGGTGCACGACGCCGGCCTCGGCCTGCACCTTGCCGTCGACGCCGAGCAGCACCGCGGTCTTCGCGAGCACGGCGAAGCGCTCGAACACCTGCCGCCAGACGACGAGGTTGACGAAGCCGGTCTCGTCCTCGAGCGTGTAGAAGGTCACGCCCGACGCCGTTCCCGGCTGCTGCCGGCAGATCACCAGGCCGACGTAGCGCGCGCGACGGCCGTCGGCGAAGCCGTTGAGCTGCGCCGCCGCCGGCAGCCCGAGCCGGTCGAGCGCCGGTCGCAGCCCGGCCAGCGGGTGGCCGCGCGTCGAGTGGTGGCTCGCGCGGTAGTCCCACGCGACGTGCTCGGCGGCCGACAGCGCGCGAAAGCGCGGCGCGTCGGCCTCGCCGGTCAGCGGCAGGCCGTCCGGCGCCGGCGGTGTCCTGCGCGCGGCCCACAGCGCGTCGCGCCGCGACAGCCCGAAGCCCTCGAACGCGCCGGCCTCGGCGAGCTTGACCAGCGCCGGCGTGCCGAGGCGGCTCCTGCCGACGAAGTCGTCGAAGCCCGCGAACGCCGGCGGCCCAGAGCCGCCCCACAGCCGCTCGAACTGCTGCTGCTCGCGCACGCCGAGGCCCTTGACGTAGCAGAGGCCCATGCGCACCGCCAGCGCGCCGTCGTCGCGCCGTTCGAGCGTGCACGGCCAGCGGCTGCGCCGCACGTCGATCGGCCGCACTTCGACGCCGTGGCGCTTGCCGTCGTCGACGATCGTCGCCGGCGAATAGAAGCCCATCGGCTGCGCGTTGAGCAGGCCGCACGTGAACACCGCCGGGTGGTGGCGGCGCAGCCACGCGGTCACGTAGGTGATCAACGCGAAGCTCGCCGCGTGCGACTCCGGGAAGCCGTACTCGCCGAAGCCGAGGATCTGCGCGAACACGCGCTCGGCGAACTCGGCCGGGATGCCGTTCTGCACCATGCGGCCGATCAGCTTCTCGCGGTGGCGTTCGATCTGGCCCGCCGAGCGCCACGCGGCCATGTCGCGGCGCAGCTGGTCGGCCTCGCCCGGCGTGTAGCCGCCGGCGAGCACGGCGATCTTCATGACCTGCACCTGGAAGATCGGCACGCCGAGCGTCTTCTTCAGCACGCGCTCGAGGCTCGGGTGCGGGTACTCGGGCTGTTCCTCGCCGCGGCGGCGCTTGAGGTAGGGGTGCACCATGTCGCCCTGGATCGGGCCCGGGCGCACGATCGCGACCTCGATGACGAGGTCGTAGAACGTCTCGGGCTTGAGCCGCGGCAGCATCGACATCTGCGCCCTGCTCTCGATCTGGAAGACGCCGACCGTGTCGCCCCGGGAGATCTGCTCGTAGGTCGTCGGGTCCTCGGCCGGCACGGTCGCCATCGACAGCTCGACGCCCTCGTGCGCGCGCAAGAGGTCGAAGCAGCCGTGGATGTGCGTCAGGGCCCCGAGGCCGAGCAGGTCGACCTTGAACAGGCCGAGCTCCTCGATCGCGTACTTGTCCCACTGGATCACCGTGCGGCCCGGCATCGTCGCCGGCTCGATCGGCACGATCGTGTCGACCGGCTCGCTGCCGAGCAGGAAGCCGCCGGGGTGGATCGACAGGTGCCGCGGGAAGTCCTCGATCTGCAGCACCAGCTCGAGCAGGTGCTCGTGCACCTTCGACACGCCGTCGAAGCCGGCGTGCACGAGCGCCTGATGGTCCATCGTCGCGAAGCGGCTGCCGAGCAGCTTGCTCATGCGGTCGAGCACCGTCGGCGACAGGCCGAGCGCCTTGCCGACGTCGCGCACCGCCGAGCGGGTGCGGTAGCGGATCACGTTGGCGACCATCGCCGCGTGGCGCCGGCCGTAGCGCTCGTAGACCCACTGGATGACCTCCTCGCGCCGTTCGTGCTCGATGTCGAGGTCGATGTCCGGCGGTTCGGCGCGCTCGCGGCTCAGGAAGCGCTCGAACAACAGGTCGATGCGCGCCGGGTCGACGGCGGTGACGCCGAGGCAGTAGCAGACGGCGCTGTTGGCGGCGCTGCCGCGGCCCTGGCACAGGATGCCGTTCGTGCGGCAGAAGCGCACGATCTCGTGCATCGTCAGGAAGTAGCCGCCGTAGTCGAGCTCGTCGATCAGCACCAGCTCGCGCTCGATCTGCTCGCGCACGGCGTCGGGCACGCCGTCCGGGTAGCGCTCGGCGGCGCCGCGCAGCGTGCACTCGCGCAGCCAGCCGCTCGCGGTCGCGCCCGACGGCAGCCGCTCGAGCGGGTAGCGGTAGCGCAGCTCGGCCAGCGAGAACGCGCAGCGCTCGGCGATCGCGCGCGTGTGCGCCAGCGCCGCCGGGTCGTCGGCGAACAGACGCTGCATCGCGAACGGCGTCTTCAGGTCGTGCTCGGCGTTGGGCCGCAGCAGCGTGCCGGCGGTGTCGAGCGTCACGCCGTGGCGGATGCAGGTCAGCACGTCCTGCAGCCGGCGTCGCTCGGCGCGGTGGTAGAGCACCTCGTTGCCGCCGGCGACCGGCGCGCTTACGCGCGGCGCCTCCGCGCGCAGCCGCGCCTCGTGCGGCCGCTCGGCGGCGACCAGGTGCCG
>CALKYL010000134.1 GCA_938003515.1 uncultured bacterium | reverse complement strand
CGACAGCGCCTGGCTCGTGCGGCTGCAGCGCGTCGCGCACGGCGACGCCCTGCGCTCCGGTCCGGGGCCGCAAAACGGCGACTACGACGACGCCGAGACAACGCAGCTCGTCATGAGCTTCACGTGGCACGGTGCCGCCTCCTGTGAGCCGTGCGCCGAAGGGGCGCTTTCTGCTCGATCCCACTGGTTCCAGGACGGCGCCGTCGCCGTCGGGGCGCGACACAGCCGCCGTGTCCGCTACGCACAGCTCTACCCGGGAATCGACGTCGTCGTAGGCGAACGCGGCAGCCGGTTTGCATTCGACGTCGAAGTACAACCCGGAGCGGACCTGGGCGCTGCGATCCTGCAAGTCGAAGGAACCGGCGAACCGGTGCTGGCTGCGGATGGCCGGATCGAGCTTCCGCACGCGAACGGCACGGTCTCGCTGACCGCTCCGTCCTCGTGGTCCGTCGGCCCGGATGGCGACGAGCGCGTCGAAGAGGTGCGCTTCATGCCGCTCGGCGATGGCCGCATCGGCTTCCGTTGGGAGCGCCCCGATCCGACGCGACGACTCGTCGTCGACCCCGGAATCCTGTACGGCACCTACTTCGGGTCGTCGGGCGACGACCGCGTCTATGCCGCCGTCGAAGACCTGCTCGGCCGGGTGACGGTCGTCGGCAAGACGTTCAGCTCGTTCGGGCTGCCGATCACGACCGGCACCACATACGGCGGGAGCGGGGATGCCTGGGTCGCTCAGCTCGATCCGGGTCTGCCGCCCGCGCAGCAGCTGTTGTGGTGTACGTATCTCGGGGGTTCGGGCATCGACACCGCGATGGAGGTCGAGGTCGATCCGATCGGCTCGGTCGTCACGGTCGCTAGCTTCACCGACTCACCGACGTGCCCGCTCCCGGCAACCGCCGCGTATCCCTCACACGCGGGCGGCGCCGACGGCTACGTGTTGCAGCTGACCAACGCGGGCCAGACCATCGCGGCGGGCACGTTCTTCGGCGGCGGCGGGAACGACTTCGCGGTCGCGCTGGACGTCGATCCGTCGAGCGGCGATGTCGCGATCGCGGGCCACGGCTTCAGCGCCAACCTCCCCGTCTCGAACGCGCACCAGTCCGTCAACGCTGGCGCCGGCGACGCCTTCGTGGCTCGCTTCGACGCGGCGCTCGGACAGGTTCGTTTCGCGACCCACTTCGGCGGCTCCGGGGCCGAGGGGGCGTTCAATTCGGCCGAGCTGCTCGGTCCGTTCGGAACCGACCTCGCGTTCGCCAGCGACGGCACGCTGGCGCTGGCGACCCGCTCGGCATCGGCGAACCTGCCGACGGTCGCTCCCGTTCTCCCGTTCGGTGGCGGGTTCGACATCGCCGTCGCACGCTACGCCGCGTCCGGCACGCTGGACTTCGCGTCACACCTCGGAGGCAGCGGCAGCGACGGCGCGCTGTCGATCGATGTCGATGCTCTGGGCCGCATCGTGCTCGCGGGCTACTCGACGTCGAGCGACTTCCCGGTCGTCAGCGCGCTGCAGCCCGCGCGCGCCGGCGGCTTCGACGGCGTGTTGGTGCGGCTCGTGCCGGGTCCGTCGGGATACACGATCGAACGTTCGACCTACTTCGGTGGCAGCGGGGACGACTACCTGTGGGCGGTCGCGGCCGAATCGACGGGCGCCGTGCTCTACGGTGGCTACGCCGCCAACGCGTCGTTCCCGAGCACGCCGGGCACGACGGCGTTCGCCGGCGGTCCGCAGGACGGCGTCGTCGGCCTGCTCGCGCCGACCATGTTGCGCGTCGACCATGCGAGTTTCGTCGGCGGCTCCGGCGGCGAGGCGATCCGGACCGTCCGGCCCGACGCCGCGGGTGGTGCGGTCGTCGGTGGATTCGCGGTGTCGACGAACGTGGCCGGCCTGGGCGGCTACCAGACGACGATGGCCGGCGTGCGCGATGGCCTGGTGCTAGTCTCGGACCTGCTCGCGGCCGGTGTCACGCGAGTCGGAGCGCCCGGTGTCGCGTGCAACGGTCCGGCGTTCGTCCGCGTGAGTCGCCAGGCGGTCTCCGGAAGCTCCCTCGTGCTCGGCGCGGCCGGTGGCCCCGCCAACGTGCCCGGGGTCGTGGCGTTCGGTGCACCGCTGCCGGTCGGCGTGCCCTTGCCTCAACTCGGCTTCACGCTGTGGCTGGATCCAGCGACCGTCCTGGGCACGGTGGTCGTCGTCGCCGATGACGTGGGTTATGCCGAGCTGTCGCTGCCGCTGGCGCCGGGTCTGCAGGGTGCGACGTTCGCGGATCAGGTGCTGTGGGTCTCGGTGCCGGGTTGTGGTTCGGCGACGCTGTTCGGCAGCAACGCGGTCCAGTGGACCGTGCTCTGAGTCGGGCCGGCCGGGCGGGCACCCGAGACGCCCGCCCGGAGCGCACATGCGCGGCCGTCTGGCTGCCAGCCGGACGGCGCGGGGCTTGCACTACTGCACGACGGTGGTGCGCACGGCGCGGGTGACGGCGCCGCTGAGGAAGGGGCCGGGTTCGAGCACGAGCCACTGCCAGAACAGCTCGGTGCCGAGCAGGGACGGGGTCTGCGGCACGGGGACCTCGTGGGTGGCGTGGTGCGGGGTGCCGTTGAGGCCGGTGGTCGTCGCGAGCACGAACACTCCGGCCGCGACGCGCCATTGTCAGCCGGGCAGGCCGAGCGCCGCGAGGTCGAGCGGCAGCGGCACGCCGTTCCACTGCTGGTCGTCGTAGCCGACGCCGAGCAGGGCGGCGAACAGGGACGGATTGGCGCCGGACAGGTTGACGGTCATGGTGCGGCCGAGCCGCGGGCCGATGCCGACGCCGATCGTCGGGCGGTGGCCGGCGGGGCCGGGGCACGGCTGGCCGAGCGTGGCGGTGCCGGGTGGGGCGCTGGAGACGAACTGGACCGTGAACACGCCCGGCTGCGGTTCGTCGTAGAACAACAGATCGCCGATGCCGTCGCCGTCGCCGTCACCGGGGCTGCCCAGATACCACGCGATCGCCTGCGGCGGATTCTGCACCGGGAACTCGTAGAGCGGCTGGTAGTCGCGACCGGCGAGGATCGTCGAGGCGACGCCGGTCTCGCCGCCACCCCAGCCGAAGTCGGCGTGGCCGTCGCCGTCGAGGTCGCCGAGCCTGCCGAGCGTCGGGGCGTAGTTGATGGTGCCGGGGTTCTGGAAGAGGGTCAGGTGGTTCCACAGCGGTGTGGCCGACGGACCGGCGAGCACGGTGAACTCTTCGTACGTGATGTACGGCGCGTTGCCTCTGTCGGTGAAGGCGACGTCGTCGAAGCCGTCGGCGTTGACGTCGCCGACGTCGGTGAAGTCCCAGCCGTAGGTGTAGGACAGCTTCGGCAGCGAGAAGAGCAGCTGGCCGGTGGCACCCGAGTGGCCGCGCCAGTGGCTGTTGGTGCTGATCAGGTAGTCGCGCATGCCGTCGCCGTCGAGGTCGCCGAGCGCGGTGACGACCACGAGGTTCTCGGACGGGTAGGTGCCGAGGTGCGTGCGCAGCACCTGGCCGGTCATGCCGTCGATCAGGTCGGCGCGGCCGGCGTAGGTGTGCCCGTTGGCGGTCTGGAGCGAGTCGCTGAGGAACAGGTCGTCGCCGCCGTTGCCGTTGACGTCATCGATGCCGACAGGCCGAAGTCCACCCGGGCCGGTCGCGGGGAACGCATGGAGTTGTGACCAGGTTCCTCCTGCGAGGACGATGACGTCGGCGACTGGAGAGATCCGGCCGTAGGCGAAGTCGTCGCGGCCGTCGTTGTCGAGATCTCCAACTTGCGCGACACGGCCGATGAACTCCTGGGGCGCGGGAGCAAGGTGCAGCAGAAGCGCGCCCGAACTCATTGAGTAGATCTCGATCTGCCGACTGACCGTGGACCCGATCCACCGTTCGAATGCAAGATCACGGACACCGTCGCCGTCGACGTCACCGATGAGTATGACGTTGTCGTACAGGTGGTTGAGCGGGAACGTCTGCAGCACGGCCTGCCCAGCCGCGTTCGCGGCCAGCAGGCTGGCGGCGAACGCGAGGATCGGTCGGCGAGCCGGCGAGGGGCGAGTGGTCATTGCAGCCTCACGAAGGCCGCGACGCTCGGGATCTTGACGCCGTTGGTAACTGCCGGGTCGGTGACGACGAACAGCATGTAGAAGCCGGGCTGCGCGATGTAGGCGTTGTCGGGCGGTGTCACGGTCAGGAAGCGATCCGGCGAGGTCGTCGACACGGCGAAGTGCAGGCCGACGAAGCGCTGGTCCCAATCGTAGTGGTGCGTGACCGCGCCGGGACTGATCAGGCAGACAGAGCCGATTTCCGCCGCGGGCGAGGTCGAGCCGGCTCGTGCGACCTGTACGGCGAACGTGCTGCTGGCGCCGTAGCCGATCGGGTTGCCGGCGTTCACGCTGACGACCTGGGGGCGCACGCCGGCGAACAGGTAGTCGGGACTGAAGATCTCGATATCCGAGTGGATGAAGTCCGTCCAGGTGTGGTTCTCGGGCGTCCAGTTCGCAGGTAGCGTCGCCACGTCCGGCTTCACACCGTGGTAACCGCCACACACGAGCACCCGAGCGTCCGGCAGCAGCAGCGCCGCCGAGTGGTACAGCCGCGGCGACGTGTGCGGTGAGCACAGCACCCACTGCGCCGTAGGGTTCGTCAGATCGATCATCTCGGGGAAGAAGACCGGTTCGGCGGTGCGTTCGCGTGACCACAAGGGCCAGCCCGAAGTTTGTCCGCGATACGGCAGGAAGTCGTACGAGGAGCCGCCGACGACGAACAACTGCTCGTCGGGCAGGATCACCGCGTTGCTGTAGATGCGCGGCAGCGTCAGCGGCGGCAGCGCGGCGGTCGACCAGACCGCGCCCTGGGCCTCGGGCTGGTCGATCGAGTAGACGGTGCCCAGGGCCGGGCGGCCGCCAGCGGGGTGAACTGGAGCGGGGTTTACGTTGGTGTCGCTCAGGTATGCATTGTTGTCGGTGCCCCCGAGCATCACGAAACGCGTCGGCCCGAGCGGCAGACCCTGGTTGTCGAGGTGCAGCGGCCACAGGAAGCCGTTCGGGTAGAGGATGTTGCGCGGCGTCGACGTGCCCGGCACGGTCACCTCGCTCAGGTGTACGCCCCAGCTGCCGTTCGCCGGCCAGGTCGCGTGCAGCCCCATCAGGCCCGACGGCCCGCGGCGCGGCAGGTAGCCGGGCAGGTCCATTTCGTTGGTGCCGCGGTTGTCGGTCACCATGCCCGCGAACACGAAGCCCGGGATCGGCCCGCCCGACGTGGTCGGGATCAGCGACACCAGCGGATACCAGTTGAAGTCGAAGTCGACGGTGGCGGCGCCGAGCGCGTAGCTGCCCGGCAATCCGTCGAACCACCACTGGTTGGCCGCGTTGGCGCCGATCCACGAAGCGCTCGCCGCGTCGTAGATCTGGAACCCGTCGATGAAGTAGTTGCCGCCCGTGTCGCCGCAGACGTTGGGCGTCTGGTTGGTCGTCACCGGGCTCGAGCCGCCGCCGACGCTCATGACGCGACCGTCCGGCAGCCGCATGGAGCCCGGATACCAGTAGCCGCGGTTCTGGAAGTCCGTGGCCGACTGGTGCGGTGGCGGCATGTTCGGGTCGAGCATCCAGTGGTTCGATGACCAGCACAGGTTGCTCGCGTCGTAGACGTACGAGAACTTCGGCTGCGGCGTGCACCACATGGGCGTGGCGTTGGCGAAGTGGTAGCGCGTGCCGCCGTGCAGCACGACGTCGCCCGCCGAATCCGCGCTGTGGCCGGCGCAGAACAGGTTGTGCTGGGCGTCGGGCGCGTCGAAGTCGCAGAGCGCGTCGGTGCCGATCGAGTTGGGCGCCGCGGGATCCCACGTCCAGCGCTGCCCGGTCGTCTGGATCAGCAGCACCTTGCCGCGGCCGACCCCGGGCTTGGCGAGCAGGATCGCGTGCGCGAGTTCGCAGCAGTGCTGGTGCGGGACGGGCGAGGTGTGGGGCGGGACGACCGTGTAGGGGCCGTCCCAGGCGACGTCTTGCGACTGGGCGAGGGCGACGCTCGTCAACATGAGGCTCGCCGTCAGCGACGAGAGCGCGGGATCACGCCGGCTCTCTCTCTCTCTCTCTCTCTCTCTCTCTCTCTCTCTCCTTCGTGCAGCCATGATGTCCTCCTTGGACGTCGACTGTCCCGAGCGGCCCAGGTGCGGACCGCAACGTGCCGATGCTACGCGGCAGGTCGGGGCCTGCAAGCCCCTCGCAGCGTCCCGCTCGGCGCGCGGTCCAGGCCTAGTCGGCCGAGGAGTCGACGCGTTCGCCCGCTGCGGCCCGGCCGACGTTTGCGCCGCCGTCGGCCGCTCGCCACACTGCGCGGGCCGATGCGCGCGCCCGACCCCCGACCCGACGAGCCGAAGCCCTACCCCGAGGTCCCCGCGTCCGCCGACTTCCCGGCGATCGAACGCGAGATCCTCGAGCGCTGGGAGCGGGGCCACACGTTCCGCCGCTCGGTCGAGCACCGCCCCGGCGGGGCCAACGAGTACGTGTTCTACGACGGGCCGCCGTTCGCCAACGGACTGCCGCACTACGGCCACCTCTTGACCGGCTTCGTCAAGGACGTCGTGCCGCGCTACCACACCATGAAGGGCCGCCGCGTCGAGCGGCGCTTCGGCTGGGACTGCCACGGCCTGCCCGCCGAGATGGAGGCCGAGAAGGAGCTCGCGGTGCACGGCCGCGACGACATCCTGAAGCTCGGCATCGACAAGTACAACGACGCGTGCCGCAAGAGCGTGCTCAAGTACACCGCGGAGTGGCGCAACTACGTCACGCGCCAGGCGCGCTGGGTCGACTTCGACGACGACTACAAGACCATGGACCTCTCCTACATGGAGAGCGTCATGTGGGCGTTCAAGACCCTGTGGGAGAAGGGGCTCGTCTACGAGGGGCAGCGCGTGATGCCGTACTCGTGGAAGATGCAGACGCCGGTCAGCAACTTCGAGACGCGCATCGACGACGCGACGCGGCCGCGGCAGGACCCGGCCGTGACCGTGAAGTTCCGCCTGCACCCGAGGGACGGCGACCCCGGCCCCATCGACGTGCTCGTCTGGACGACCACGCCGTGGACCCTGCCGTCCAACCTCGCGCTCGCCGTCGGCCCCGACATCGACTACGCGATCGTGCACGAGGGCGGCGCGCACTACCTGCTCGGCGCCGACACCGTGGCGGGCTACCAGAAGGAGCTCGACGGCTTCGAGGAGGTGCGGCGGCTGAAGGGCAAGGACCTCGTCGGCCGCACCTACGAGCCGATGTTCCCGTACTTCCGGGAGCACCCGCGGTCGTTCCGCGTGCTCGCCGGCGACTTCGTCGACACCGCCGAGGGCACCGGCGTCGTGCACATGGCGCCCGGCTTCGGCGAGGACGACCAGAAGGTCTGCGAGGCGAACGGCATCGAGCTCGTCTGCCCGGTCGACGACAAGGGCGAGTTCACGAGCGAGGTGCCGGACTTCGAGGGGCAGCTCGTCTTCGACGCCAACAAGCCGATCATCAAGCTGCTCAAGGAGCGCTCGATCCTGCTGCGCCACGTCACCTACGAGCACAACTACCCGCACTGCTGGCGCACGCGCGAGCCGTTGATCTACAAGGCGCTGCCCGGCGCGTGGTTCGTCAAGGTCACCGAGATCAAGGACCGCATGCTCGCGCACAACCGCAGCATCCGGTGGATCCCCGAACACGTGCGCGACGGCCAGTTCGGCAAGTGGCTCGAGAACGCGCGCGACTGGTCGATCTCGCGCAACCGCTACTGGGGCTCGCCGATCCCGGTCTGGAAGAGCGACGACCCGAAGTATCCGCGCGTCGACGTCTACGGCTCAGTCGACGAGCTGGAGAAGGACTTCGGCGTGCGCGTGACCGACCTGCACCGGCCGTTCGTCGACGAGCTGGTGCGCGACAACCCCGACGACCCGACGGGCAGGTCGAAGATGCGCCGCGTGCCCGAGGTGCTCGACTGCTGGTTCGAGTCGGGCTCGATGCCGTTCGCGCAGGTGCACTACCCGTTCGAGCACAAGGACTGGTTCGAGCACCACTTCCCGGCCGACTTCATCGTCGAGTACGTCGCGCAGACGCGCGGCTGGTTCTACACGCTGGTCGTGCTGGCGACGGCGCTGTTCGACAAGCCGCCGTTCGAGAACGTCATCTGCCACGGCGTCGTGCTCGACACCGAGGGCCGGAAGCTGTCGAAGTCGCTGCGCAACTACCCGGACCCGGAGGAGATGTTCCGCACGGTCGGCGCCGACGCGCTGCGCTGGTTCCTGATGAGCTCGCCGATCCTGCGCGGCGGCGACCTGCAGATCGCGAAGGACGGCAAGCAGATCCACGAGGTCGTGCGCCTCGTGCTCAACCCGATCTGGAACGCGTACTACTTCTTCGGCCTGTACGCGAACGCCGACGGCGTGCGCGCGCGGCGGCGCGGCGACCAGACCAACGTGCTCGACCGCTACGCGCTCGCCAAGACGCGCGGGCTCGTCGAGGGCGTCGAGGCGCGCATGGACGACTACGACCTCGCCGGCGCGTGCCAGCGGGTCGTCGAGTATCTGGACGCGCTCAACAACTGGTACATCCGCCGCAGCCGGCCGCGCTTCTGGGGCGAGACCGGCTCGGCCGACCGGCAGGACGCCTACGACACGCTCTACACGTGCCTCGTCACGCTGTGCGAGGTCGCGGCCCCGCTGCTGCCGCTGGTGACCGAGAAGGTCTGGACCGGGCTGACCGGCGGCGACTCGGTGCACCTCGCCGACTGGCCCGATGCCGCGGCGCTGCCGACCGATCCGGCGCTCGTGCGCGAGATGGACCGCGTGCGCGACGCGTGCTCGGTCGGCCTCTCGCTGCGCGAGGCGCAGAAGCTGCGCACCCGCAGCGAGAG
>CALKYL010000133.1 GCA_938003515.1 uncultured bacterium | reverse complement strand
CTCGACGGTCGCGCCGACCTCGTAGCGGTGGATCGCTTCGCCGCCCGGCGGGCGGCCGGTGCCGACGTCGAAGACGCGCAGCACGCCGTCGGGGCTGCCGGTCGCGGTCGCCGCCAGCATGCCGGTCGCGTCGAACGCGACCGCCCGGACCGGTCCGGCGTGGCCGACGAGCACGCCCGCCTCGACCGCCTCGAGGCGGCCGTCGCCCGCGCGCGCGAGCTGCCACAGCCGCGCGGTCTGGTCGCGCGAGCCGGTCAGGAGCCGTTCGCCGGTCGCGTCGAACGCGAGGGTCGTGACCTCGCGCGCGTGCCGCACGGTCGCCGCGAGCCGGCCCGTCGGCACGTCGTAGAGGCGCACGTCGCCGTCGGCGCGGCCGACCGCGCACAGCGAGCCGTCCGGGGCGAACGCGAGCTTCTGCGGGAACGTGCCGTCGCTGTGCTCGAGCACGGCGAGGCGCTCGCCGTCGGCTGCGCGCCACAGCGCCACGCCGTCGCCCGCGCCGCTCTGCGTCGCGGCGTGCGCGCCGTCCGGGCTCAGCGCCGATGCGACGAGGTAGGACTCGTGCGCGAGCGGCGGTCCCAGCGCGCGGCCGTCGGCCGTGTCGTACAGCTGGGCCGCGTAGCGGTCGTGCTCGGTCGCGTAGGTCACGACGAGCACGCGCGCGCCGGTCGCGTCGGCCGACAGCCCCGCGGCGCGGCCCGGCAGCGCGACCGTGACCGGCGCGGCCGCCGTGTCGAGGCGCCAGAGCCGCATGGTGCCGTCGGGGCTGACGCTGGCGAGTCGATCGGGGCCGTGGAAGGCGACCGCGACGACCGGGGCTTCGGGCGCGTGCCCGCGCAGGTCGACCGGGGCCGTGTCGTCGGCGCCGGCGAAGCACTGCAGCGAGCCGCCGTAGCCGGCCGTGACGCAGCGCGCGCCGTCGGGCGACCACGCGGCGGTCAGCACCGCCTGCTGCGGCGGCGTCGGCAGGGTGCGAGCGGCCCAGCCGCTGCCGAGCGCATCGAGCACGGCGGACCGCGTCTTCGCCGACGACAGCTGCTGCTCGGCGTCGAGCGCGAGCCGCAGCGCGGCCTCGCGGTCGTGGTCGAGCAGCTGCCGGCTCTCGGCGACCTTCCACGCGGCCTCGTTCTCGATGCGCTTGTGCTCGGCGTGGTAGAGGTCGAGCCTCGCGCGGGTCGTGCCGTCGTTGCGAAGCTCCAGCGCCTGCATCGCGAACGTGATCGCCGCCGAGTAGTCGCCGGTGTCGGCGCGCTGCGCGGCCTGCTGCAGCAGGGCGTCGGCGCGGGCCGCGGTGACGTGCGCGCGCCACCACAGGGCGGCGAGCACGACCGTCGTCGCGAGCAGCAGCGCGGCCGCGACCGCGGACTCGGTGCGGTGGCGGCGCACGAACTTCGACAGCCGCGTCATCGCGCCGACGGGCTTGGCGTGGATCGGCTCCCAGCGCAGGAAGCGCTGCAGGTCGGCCTCGAACTCCTTCGCGGTCGCGTAGCGGTTGTGCGGGTCCTTCTCGAGCGCCTTCTGCACGATCGTCACGAGGTCGCGCGGCACCTTCGGGTTGCGGCGCTGCACCGGCACGGGCTCCTTGAAGCAGATCTCGTAGACGATCTGCTGCAGGTTCTTGCCGTCGAACGGCCGCCGCAGCGTGAGCAGCTCGTACAGGATCACGCCCAGCGCCCAGATGTCGGCGCGGTGGTCGACCGCGACGCGGCGCGCGAGCGTCTGCTCGGGGCTCATGTAGTGCGCGGTGCCGGTGATCTCGCCCGACATCGACAGGCTGTGGCCTTCGCGCGAGGCGTCGAGCGACTTGGCGAGGCCGAAGTCGAGCAGCCGCACCTGGCGCCGGTCGTCGATCATCAGGTTGCGCGGCTTCAGGTCGCGGTGCACGACGTGCTGGTCGTGCGCGGCCGCCAGCGCCGACGCGACTGCGGCCGCGAGCATCGCGCACTCGGCGACGTAGCCCTTCTCCGGCGCGATGCCGAGCGGTCCGGGCGCGACGCCGTCGGCGTCGCCGTTCGCGAGCCGCAGGTCGTCGAGGATGTCGGCGAGGTTGCGCCCCGCGACGTAGTCCATCGCCAGGGCGAACGTGCCGTCGACCTCGGTCAGGCTGTGCACCGGCACGATCGCCGGGTGGCGCAGCTTCGCGGTCGCTTCGGCCTCGCGGCGGAAGCGCTCGACGTGCCGCTTGCTGAGCGTCAGGCCGCTGGCCATCACCTTCAACGCGACCCGTCGGTTCAGCGAGCGCTGGTGCGCGAGGTAGACGACGCCCATGCCGCCGCGGCCGAGCTCCTCCTGGATCAGGAAGTCGCCGAACGGCCGGCCCGCCGTCTCCTGCACGTCGGCGGGCTGCCACTCCTGGTGGCCGAGCAGGCCGTCGAAGCTCAGGAACTCACGGCACTGCGCCAGCACCTCGCGGCGCAGGTCCTCGGGCTGCTGCGCGGCGAACGCGGCCGGGTCCGGCGCCTCACCGCACGAATGCAGCTCGACGAACGCCTCCACGGCCTGCTGCACCCGCGACGCCTTCAGCGACTCGACCCCGGCGCGCGCGTCGGGAATGCCGCGGTCGGCCGCGTGCTCGCCGGCGCTGCCCGGTTCGCCGCGCATGTCACGCGTCCCGTCGCGACAGCAGTCCCGCGAGTCGCGCCTGGGCCCGGGACAAGAGCGCCCGCACGGCGCCCTCGGTCGGCAGTCCCATCTCGGCGCAGATCTCGGCGGTGTCGAGCTCGAGGTAGCGACGCAGCACGATGATCTCGCGCTCGCGGTCCGGCAGCTGCTGGAGGGCGGTGCGGATGCGCTCGGCCAGCTCGGTCTCGTCGTGCACCTGCGACGGGGTCGCGTCCTTGGCGGGCACCTCGGCGGCCCCGCCGTCGTCGAGCGCGACCAGCCCGCCCGCCGCCGAACGCTTCTTGGTCTCGAGCGCGCGGATGCGGCGGATGATCTCGTATTCGGCGCCCTTGAGCAGCCAGGCCAGGAACGAGCCCTCGCCGCGGTATTCGAACTGGTGCAGCCGCCGCAGGGCCGACAGGATCGCGTCGTGGGTCGCGTCTTCGCTGTCGGCGAGCAGCGTGCGGTACTTCGGCCCGATCAGCTTGCGCAGCGCCGCCCGCAGCCGGTCCCGGTAGCGCCGGAACAAGAGGTCGATCGCACTGCGATCCTGCTCGAGGGCACGGTGGACCAGATTGCGCGTGTTGTCGTCCAAGAACGGCACCCGGATCGGGAAGCCCCGATTCTGCACGGTGTTCCGTTCGCGGCAAGGCGCGCGCCGCGGGCGCGGGCGCAGCCGGGCGCAGAGCGGCAGGAAGGTGCCCATGTCGCCGTAAGGCCCCGCGGGCGCCCGGCGCACGCGGATTCTCGGCGGATCGGCCCGGCGGCGTCGTCGCCGGCGGGGCGGCGCCGCGCTTCGTACAATTGCGCGTGCGGACGTCGGGCTCGGGTCCTTGGCCGTCGGAGCCCGCCCCATCGCCTCCGGGGCCTTCGCCTCCGCAACCCTGCACCACGAGGATGCCATGCGCACCTTCCTCCCGGTCGTCGCCGCTCTGTGGCTCACGACCGCCGCCGTCTTCGGCCAGCGACTCGCCGTCTACGATCCGATCGCCTCGACGATGCTCGAGCTGCAGCCACCGACCGCGCTGCTGCCGGGCCCCAACCCCCCGGCCGCGGTCTACCCGACCGCGCCGATCCTGCCGCCGCCGCCGATCCTCTTCCCCATGCCCGGCGACAGCACGTTCGACAACGTCGTCGGCCTGCACTGGTACACCGACGGCGCGACGCTCGCGGCGATGCCGACACCGTCGCTCGCGCCGCTCGGCCCGGTGCCGCCGCCGATCCCGATCCCCGCGCCGATCCTCGGCATGATCGGCGGCCCGGTGACGGGCATCGCGCTCGATCCGATCGGTCTGCCGGCGACCGGCCCGATCATGTACCTGTGCAGCATCCCCGGCGTCGTCGTCGGCGTGGCGCCCGCGCCCGGCCTGCCGATCCTCGTGCCGCCGTTCCCGCTGCCGTTCCCCGGCGCGCCCGTCGCCGGGCTCGAGTGGGACGGGGCGACCGGCTCGTTGTGGGCGGTCGACATCGGGTTCTTCCTGCACAACTTCCTGCCCGGCGGCGTGCCGCTCGGGCCGCCGATGCTGCCGCTCGGGCCGGTGCCCGGCCCGCCCGGAGACCTCGCCATCGACAAGCTCGGCACGCTCAACCCGGCCGGCCTGCGGCCGCTCTACATCGCCGGCGGCGGACTGATCGTCGACGCGATGGACCCCGCCGGGGCGCCGTTCCCGTCCGGCCCGCCCGGTGAGGGCGTCGCGTTCGTGAACCACCCCGCGGAGATCCCGCCTTTGCCCGGATGCGAAGGCTGCCCCGGCATCAGCACCGGCCCGACCGCGTTCGTCACCAGCGTGATGAGCACCGGCAACGGGGCGTTCTCCGTCGGTTCGGGCGGCCACATCCCCGGGGCGGGGTTCGTGGTGTTCGCGTTCGACGCCGTCACCGCGCCCGCGCCGTTCCCGACGACGCCGTCGTGTCCGCTCGGCCTGACGCTCAGCGCGACGCTGGTGCTCGCGCTCGGGGGCCCCGCCGACGCAGCCGGCAACATCTTCCTGCCGCTGTCCCTCGCGGCGGTGCCCGTCGGCATCTTCCTGCACAACCAGAACTTCGTGTTCTGCTCGTCGCTGCCGGGGGGCTTCGCGTTCTCGCGCTTCCAGACCATCACGGTCGGCGGCTTCTGACGGCCGCGCCGTGACCCCTGGCCATGCGGGCGGCCCGCCCGCGTGCTACCGTGGGACGACCGCGGTCACGCGGTCCCCGTCCGCATGGCCGTCGCGCGCCCGATCTCCTGCCTCGCCTGTGCGCTCGCGCTGGCCGCGTGCCGCGCGTCGCCGGCCCCCGAGGTCGCCCTCGACGGCGCGGACCGCCCCGCGCCGGCCGCCGACTTCCCCGCGCCCGCCCGCCTGCTGCAGGGCTTCGACCCGCGCGCCGACGACCGCGCCTGGCGCGCGGGCGACGAGGCGCTCTACGGGCTGCGGGTGCTACGCGACGGCGACGTGCGCCACTGGCTCCTGCGGCTCGAGGTGCTCGAACCGGAGCCCGCGGACGACGCGGGCCGCGCGCTGGGCGCCGTCGACTGGGAGCTGCGCATCAACGGCGCGCTGCAGCGCTTCGCGTCCCGCCGATGCCGCGTGCGCGCGACCGTCATGGACGAACGCGGCGACGTGCTCGGCGAGACCTCGCCGCTCCTGCCGCGCGACTTCCTCGCGCGCGGCATCGCCGACGCCTGCGCGCTCGTGCACGGCGACGGCCGGCGCTGGCGCAAGGCGCCCGCCGCTGGCGGCGCCGACGCCGGCCGGCTCGACGTGCGTCCCCTCGCCGAGGCCACGGTCAGCGCGGTCGCGCTGCTGCAGATCGTGCAGCACGACGACGTCCTGTCGCCGCTCTTGTGGGAGGTCGTCGAGCGGCCGTCGCTCTGGTCGGTCGTGAAGAACCTCGGCGCGAAGGTCGTGCTGCGGCCGCGCTTCCAGGCCGTGCGAAAGGCGGCGTCGCCGGTGCCCGGCGTCCCGGTCGCGACCTGGCGGCTGCCGATCTCGCTGTACGTCAACGACGAGCCGGCGCTCCACGTCGACCTGTTCGTCGCCGACCCTTCGCCGCCGTTCGCGCTCGGGGGCGGCGTGCTCGGCGCCACGGCGCGCCACCCGACGCGGCCCGACCTCGAGTTCTCCTTGCGGCTCCTGTCGGCGCGGCGCGGATCCGGGGGGAGCGCCGGCGCGAGGTGAGCCGGCGGGTGGCCGCCGCGCACGCGTACGCGCGCGGGCGACCGGTCGGCGGTCCGCCCTAGTTGTCCTCGGCGAACGGCCGCGACATCGCGCTCGACAGGCGGTAGGTGCCGATCTCCTGGCGTAGGCTCTCGAGCACGCCTTCGTCGTAGGTCAACGTCGCGTAGTCGCTCGCGCCCTGCACCGTGACCGAGCCGGTGACCACGACGGCGCCCTGCAGCTCGCAGGGTTCGCGCACGACCAGGTTGCCGCGCACGTAGAGCAGCCCCGAGAACAGATCGGAAGAGCACACGTCTGAACTCCAGTCACACTGATATATCTC
>CALKYL010000132.1 GCA_938003515.1 uncultured bacterium | reverse complement strand
TTCTGTCTATGCTGCTGCTCGTTGCGGTTCTCGCTGTCGTCGGCAGCGCCGTCACGTGTTCGGTGGTCGCGTCGACTAGGCTTCCCGACGGCCCCGTCGACCTGGTCTGGGACAAGACGGCGTGCGCGGCGTGCGGCATGCACGTCGGCGAGCCGCCGTTCGCGGCCCAGCTGACGACGCGCGACGGCCGCACGCTCGCATTCGACGACCCGGGCTGCCTGTTCCTGTTCGTCGAACACGAGCGGCCCGACGTGCACGCGATCTGGTTCCGCCATCGCGACGAAGCGCGCTGGGTCGCCGCCGACCACGTCGCGTTTGCCGCCGCGAGCCCGACGCCGATGGGCTTCGGCCTCGCCGCCGTCGATGCCGGCACGCCCGGCGCGATCGTGTTCGACGCCGCGCGCCGGCGCTGCCTCGACAGCGTCGCCGAAGGAGGTCGCTGATGTCGATGCGCGCGGAGATCGCCGTCGTCGCGCGGCTCGACCTCGCCGAGGTGCTGCGCTCGCGCTGGCTGGTGTTCTGTCTCGGCGTTCACGCCTTCCTCGCCGCGATGTTCGTGCTCGTCGGGCTGCGCGAGTCCGGCGTCGTCGGCTTCACCGGCATGGGTCGCGCCCTGATGTCGTGGAGCCACGCGCTGCTGTTCCTGCTGCCGCTGCTCGCGCTGTCCGCGACCGGCCAGGTCGTCAACGCGGCGCGCGACGACGGCTCGCTCGAGCTGCTGCTGAGCAACCCGGTCAGCCGCACCGGATACTTCGTCGGCACGAGCCTGGTCCGCGTCGCCGCGCTGGTCGTGCCGCTGTGCGTGGCGATGCCGGCGATGGCCGTGTTCGGCTCACTGGCGTTCGGCCAGACGGTGCCGTGGGGCTTCCTGCTGCGCGGGGTCGCCGTGTCGACGGCGCTCCTGTTGTGCTTCGTCGCGCTGGGGCTCGCGGTCTCGGTAGCCGTGCGCAACCAGGCGAAGGCGCTGATGCTGAGCATCCTGATCTGGGCGGCGGGCGTCGCGCTGATCGACTTCGGCCTGGTCGGCGTGATGCTGCAGTGGGACCTGCCGCCGTCCGCGGTGTTCGCGCTCGCCGGGCTCAACCCGGTGCAGTGCGCGCGCCTGGCGCTGCTGTCGGCCGCGCAGCCCGAGCTGTCGACGTTCGGTCCGGTCGGCTTCTTCCTCGCCAACCGGGTCGGCGCGACCGGGCTCCTGTGGCTCGGCATCGCGTGGCCGCTCCTGCTCGGCGCCGCGGCGTGGACGTCGAGCCTGTGGTGGTTCCGGCGGCGCGATCTGGTCTAGGCCCCGAACGAAGCGACCCGAACGACGACCCTCCGACGAACCCGCGAAACGAACCCCTGGACGATGCGACCGACCCCCGAGAGCTTCTGGGAGCACCTGGACACGCCGCTGCGCGGCGGCGCCCGGCTCGTGCTCCTCGCGCTGATCGTGCCGCTCCTGCTGAGCTTCCTGTTCCCGCTGTGGCAGATCAGCATGGAGGCGCCGCAGTATCCGGACGGGCTCCGCATGGACATCTACGCGCACCGGCTCGTCGGCGGCAACGACGGCCACGACGTGCAGGAGATCAACGTGCTGAACCACTACATCGGCATGCGCACGATCACCCGCGAGGAGCTGCGCGACCTGGACTGGATCCCGTTCGCGCTGATCGCGATGGCGCTGCTGTCGCTGCGCGCCGCCCTGCTCGGCAACGTGCGCACGATCATCGACCTGTCAATGGTCGCGGCCTACGTGTCGGCGATCGCGTTCGGCCGCTTCGTCTGGATGCTGTGGGAGTTCGGCCACGAGCTCGACCCGAAGGCGCCGGTGACGGTCGAGCCGTTCATGCCGGTCGTGATCGGCACCAAGAAGATCGCGAATTTCACGACGCACAGCATGCCGCAGCTCGGCTCGGTGCTGATGGGGGCGTTCACGCTCGGCGTCTGGGCCTTGACGCTGCTCTACCTGTGGCGCGGCCGGCACGCCGCCCGCGCGGCCGCGTGACGCCCGCCGGTCACGGCAGCGCGAAGCCGAGCCGCCGCAGCTCCTGGCACAGCCGCAGCAGCGGCAGGCCCTGGATCGCCGTGTGGTCGGAGCCGTCGATGCGGTCGAACAGCGCGACCCCGAGCCCCTCGACCTTGTAGCTGCCGGCGCAGTCGAGCGGCCGCTCGGCGGACACGTAGCGGGCGATCTCCGCGTCGTCGAGCTCGCGCATGTGCAGCGTCGTCAGGTCGACGAACTCGCGCAGCTCGTCGCCGCGCGCGATCGCGACCGCGGTCAGGAGTTCGTGCGTGCGCCCCGCGAGCCGCCGCAGCTGCGCCTTCGCCGCGGCCTCGCTGCCCGGCTTGTCGAGCAGCTCGCCGTCGACGGCCGCCGTCTGGTCGCCGCCGACCACGACCGCGTCCGGGAAGCGCTCGGCGACCGCGCGCGCCTTCCGCCGCGCCAGCTCGGTGACGGCCGCGAGGGGGCTCTCGGCGCGCCGCTTGACCTCGTCCTCGTCGACGCCGGGGGCCTCGGTCGCGAACGGCACGCCGAGCCGTTCGAGCAGCGCGCGGCGGTAGGGGGACGTGCTGGCGAGGATCAGCTGCATAGGGGCTCCGATCGACGGCGCGCGGACCTGCCAACCGCCGCGCGGAGCGTCTCCGCGGGCGGCTCGGGCGACGCGTTGGCCGCGCTCTGCGAATCCAGGGTCATGCGAGGGGTGCCGGGGCCAGCGCCACCCCGGGCGGCGGCCCGAGATCAGCGCCGAAGGGGTCGGTGCGGGCGCGCCGGACCGGCGCGCCGCCTCACGGGCTGGGATCGTGAGCGACCACGTTCCCGACCGTAGCGGGGCTTCGCGGGCCCGGGAAGGCACGGGCCGGCGATACGATGCGGGATCGCTGCCTCCGGACCCGGCGAAACTTCGAACGCTGCCTCGCTTTGTCACGCGAACCACACCGGCCCGCCAACGCCCACGCCAGGACGCCCCTCCTTTGGACGGCCGTCGCCCTGTCGGTCCGGCGGCTGGCCGCGTGCGGCTCCGATTCCCCGCAACAGCCGTCCCGCGAGCCGTCGCAGAAGTCGCCGCCGCCCGCGGCGAAGTCCGACGACGCGCAGGCGCAGGACGACGCGCAGGCGCAGGACGACGCGCAGGCGCAGGAGTCGCCGTCGGCGCCGAAGGCGATCCGCCGTCCGAAGGTCGACATGCGCATGGTCAAGGCGCTGTTCGGCAACGAGACCACGGCGCCGGCTGCTGCCGTCGACAGCACCCCGGCGCTCGTCGCGCTCGGCAAGGCGCTCTACCACGAGCCGGGCCTGTCCGCGAACGCCGGCGCGAGCTGCGCGTCGTGCCACGACCTCGGCAGCTACGGCGTCGACGGCAAGCCGACGCCCGACGGCGTCGCGCGCAACGCGCCGACGACCTACAACGCGCACCGCCAGTTCGCGCAGTACTGGGACGGCCGCGCGCCGTCGGTCGAGGCGGCGTTCGCGCACGGCGCGGCGACCGGCGACGAGCTCGCGGCGAAGATCGCGGCGAAGCCGGCGCTCGTCGAGGCGTTCGGGAAGGCCTTCCCCGGCGTCGACGACCCGGTGAACGCCGAGAACTTCGGCCACGCGATCGGCGCGTTCGCGCGCACGCTGGTGACGCGCTCCCGGTGGGACGACTACCTCGACGGAAACCAGCGCGCGCTGAGCAACGAGGAGCTGCTCGGCCTCAAGACCTTCATGGAGGTCGGCTGCACGACGTGCCACATCAACCGCACGCTCGGCGGCCACATGTTCCAGAAGGTCGGGCTGCTGCAGCCCTACGAGGGCTCCGACACCGGCCGCGAGCAGGTCACCGGCAACGCTGCGGACAAGTTCCTGTTCAAGGTCCCCTCGCTGCTCAACGTCGAGAAGACCGCGCCGTACTACCACGACGGCGCGATCGCGACGCTCGAGGAAGCCGTCACGCACATGGCCAAGATCCAGCTCGCGCGCGAGCTGACCGAGGAGCAGACGCAGGCGATGCTCGCGTTCCTGAAGGCGCTGACCGGCGAGCTGCCCGAAGAGTTCGCGAAGAACTGAGCGGCGGCCGGCGCCGGATCGAGCCGCCGGCTTGCCCGGCCGCGGCGCCGCGGCCATGATCCGGCGCATGTCGCAGCTGCAAGTCCGTCGTGACGGAGCCCTCGCGACGCTGACGCTGCAGCGGCCCGACCGGCTCAACGCGGTCACCGAGATCCTGTACCGCGAGCTGATCGACGCGCTCGCCGGAGCGGGCGCGGACCGCGACGTGCGCGCGATCGTCGTCACCGGGGCCGGGCGGGCGTTCTGCGTCGGCGCGGACCTCAAGAACCACGGCGAGGGAGCGCCGGACGAGCCCACGAAGCGGCGCTATGCGCAGCTCGGCCAGGACGCCGCGGCCGCGATCATGCGCTGCGAGAAGGTCGTCGTCGGCGCCGTCAACGGCCACGCGATCGGCGCCGGCCTCGAGCTCGCGCTGGCGTGCGACCTGACCGTCGTCGCCGAGGACGCGAAGCTGCGCTTCCCCGAGTTCGGGCTCGGGACGTTCGTCGGCGGCGGCACGACGTTCACGCTGGTCGAGCGGGTCGGCATGACGCGGGCGCGGGAGCTCCTGCTGCTCGGCCGCTTCTTCTCGGGAACCGAGGCCGCGCGCTGGGGCGTGTGCAACGCGGCCGCGCCCGCCGCGGCCGTGCTCGAACAGGCGACCGCGATGGCCGCGGAGGCGGCCGCGCAGGCGCCGCGCTCGGTCGCGTTCGCGAAGCGCCTGCTCCGGCAGGCGCGCGACCGGACGATCGACGAGGCGCTCGCCGCGGAGGCGGACGCGCTGGCGTCGTGCATGGGCACGAAGGACTGGCAAGAAGGCATCGATGCATTCCGTGAACGAAGATCCCCGCGCTTCACTGGTGACTGAGTCCTCGCCGCCGCTGGACCGGATCTTCCGTCCGCGCGGCGTCGCGATCGTCGGCGCGTCTGCCGATCCGCAGAAGCGCGGCTACCAGGCCGTCGCGTCGCTGCAGCAGGCGGCGTTCACCGGCGGCGTGTTCCCGGTCAATCCGAAGGGCGGCGAGATCCGCGGCGTCCCGGTGTCGAAGTCGCTGCAGGACATCGACGGCGACGTCGACGTGGCGCTGGTGTGCACGCCCGCCCCGACCGTGCCGCGCGTGCTCGCCGAGTGCGCCGAGCGCGGCATCGCCGGCGCGGTCGTCGTGGCCCTCGGGTTCCGCGAGATCGGCGCCGAGGGCGAGGCGCTCGAGGAGCAGATCCGCGACGTGGTCGAGCGCACCGGGATCCGCGTCGTCGGCCCCAACACGTCCGGCATCCTGAACCCGCACCGCGGCCTCAACCTGATCGGGGTCTCGGACGTGCCCGCCGGCCGCATCGCGCTGCTCTCGCAGTCCGGCAACGTGTCGCTGCAGTTCATGATCGAGTCGATGCGGCGCTCGCGCATCGGCTTCTCGATGGTCATCGGCGTCGGCAACGAGGTCGACCTGCGCTTCGACGAGTACCTCGACTATCTCGGCAACGAGCCGAACACGACCGCGATCGCGATGCACGTCGAGGGATTCCGCCGCGGCCGCAAGTTCCTCGAGGTCGCCGAGCGGGTGTCGGCGAAGAAGCCCGTGATCCTGCTGAAGGGGGGCGCGACCGTGCGCGGTCGGGCGGCGGCGCGCTCGCACACCGGCGCGCTCGCCGGCTCGTACCCGGTGTTCCGCGCCGGTCTGCGGCGGGCCGGGGTCGTGCACGTGCGCCGGTCGGACGAGCTGTTCCACGTGGCCGAGACGCTGGCGACGCAGCCGGCGCGCGGCGGCTACCGCGGCATCGCGGTCGTGACCGACGGCGGCGGCCACGGCACGCTCGCGGCCGACGCGCTGCACAGCCAGCAGGTCGACCTCGTCGAGATGACCGCGGTCACCGCCGCGTCGCTTCAGCGCGAGCTGCAGACGCGCGACGCGCCGGGCAACCCGGTCGACCTGGCCGGGCGCGCCGACGCCGATCCGATGGTGTTCGCGCGCTGCGTCGAGACAATAATGGCCGACGACACGGTCGGCACGGTGCTGATCGTCGGTCTGTTCGGCGGCTACCACCGCCGCTTCGCCGCCGAGCTGCTGGCCCGCGAGGTCGCCGCCGCGCAGGCGCTCGTCGAGTGCGCGCGCAAGCACAACCGCGCGCTGGTCGTGCACAGCCTCTACGCGGACGCGCCGAGCGAGCCGCTCGACGTGCTGCGCCAGGCGGGCGTGCCGGTCGTGCGCTCGCTCGAGGTCGCGTGTCGGTGCGCCGCCGCGTGCTACCAGCGCGGCGTCTTGCTCAGCGAACGGCGCGGCACCCCGCACCCTGCGCCGCGCGGCAAGTGGGCCGGGATGTCGGCCGTGCGCGAGCAGGAGCGCACGGTGCTGCTCGAGACCGAGGCGCGCGAGCTCGTCGCCGGCTACGGCGTCAAGGTCGTGCCCGGCAACCTCTGCGCGACGCCCGAGGAGGCGGAGCAGGCGGTGGCCGAGTGCGGCGGCACCGCGGTGATGAAGGTCGTCGCCGGTGGCGTGTCGCACAAGACCGACGCAGGCGGCGTGCGGCTCGGTGTGCGCACGGCGGACGCCCGCGCGACCTTCGCCGCGATCGAGAGCAGCGTGCGCGGCTACTGCGCGACCCGCGGGCAGGTGCCGGACCTGCGCGGGATCCTGGTCGCGCCGATGCTGCCGAAGCCCGTCGTCGAGCTGATCGTCGGCTACAAGCGCGACCCGCAGTACGGCGGCGTCCTGGTCGTCGGCCTCGGCGGCGTCGCCGTCGAGGTGCTCAAGGACGTCTCGATGCGGCTCCTGCCGGTGACCCGAGCGGGCGTGCGCTCGCTGCTCACCGGGGTCAAGGCCGCGGGGCTGCTGAGCGGCAGCCGCGACGGGGGGCCGGTGGTACGGTAGAGGGGC
>CALKYL010000131.1 GCA_938003515.1 uncultured bacterium | reverse complement strand
GACGACGTGCGGCGCGGCCATGCCGGCGCCAACGGCCGCGCGGCCGCCGCGGTTCAGCGCGCGCGGGCGGGCCGTTCGCGCGTCACTCGACGACGACCGCGGCCACCGCCGGCTGGAACCACGGCTCGAAGACGCAGTCGACGAGGATGGCGTCGAACCCGGGCAGGTCGGCGGGCAGCGCGACCGGGAACGTGTGCGTGCCGAGGAAGCCGCGCAGGAACCCCAGCGCGTCGCCGTCGGCGGTCGTCGGCGGCAGCGCCGGCGTGCTCATCGCGACCAGCGCCGCCTCGCCGACCTGTCGACCGTCGCGCTCGAACCGGAAGGTGTACCGCATCGGCACCGGGATCGACGCGGTCACCGACACGCGCAGCACGCGCGCGGCCCGCGGCGCGCCGAGCTCGATGCGCAGCCCGCCGCGTCCGAAGCAGCACACGCCTTCGTCGTCGAACCAGAACGTGCCGTCCGGGACCTCGTCGGCGAGGTCGGCGAGCGCGACCGTGCGCCGAGGCGGCTCGCGATAGCGTTCGCGTACGTAGGCGGCTCGGCCGTCGCCGGCGAGGTCGAGCAGCACGGCGGCCACGGCGCGCAGGCGCGACGGCGCGAACAGGGGCCCGCGCAGCGCCGTGCGCAGGTCGTCGTAGTAGCGCGCGAGCCCCGGGTGCGCGATGCGGTTGTCGCCGAACGCGACCGACTCGGCGTAGCCGTCGGGCATCGCGCGCGTGAAGTGCCCGACGCGCCAGTCCGCCGGGTCGGCGACCGGCAGCCGCATCAACAGCGGGTCGCACAGCCACGGATCGACGAAGTGGAAGCCCTCGCCCGCGAGGTACGGCAGGCCGCCGGCCATGCCGCAGCCGAGCACGACCGCGCGCTCGCGGCCCTGACGCCGCAGCGCCCGCGTGAACAGCCCGTAGGTCGGCACGTCGCGCTGCGGGCTGAACAGCCCTAGGGTGCGGTAGTAGACCCGGCGCTCGTCGACGATGCCCATCGTCGCCGGCAGCTCGGTCACGTCGGCCGCCGGCGCGCGCAGGAACGGCGGCGTGCCCGGCAGCCACGCCGCGACGACGGCGACCGCGGCGACGGCCCAGCTCGCCCACGCCCGCGCACGCAGGAGGGCGCGGCCGAGCAGACACAGCGACACGACGAACGCCGGGAAGAAGAAGCGGCCGGCCATGAAGTCGCCGCCGACCTTGACGACGTAGAGACACGACAGCAGCGCGCCGAGCGCGAGCGCGCGCCCGCCCAGGTCCCGCCGCGCGAACCCGACGGCGACGCCGGCCGCGATCGTGAGCATCGCGACCGGGTCGTGCAGGAACGCGTGCAGCGCGTAGCGGCCGCCCTGGGCCAAGAGGTCGAGCGTCGGCACGCCCGGGGCGAGCGCCTTCGCGTAGGCCGTGATCGGGAACGGCGAGCCGTAGTAGAAGGTCGCGAAGGCCGTCCAGACGAGCAGCGGCGACAGCCCGGCCGCCAGCGCCGGCAGCCGGCGCACGAAGCCGACGCCGCGGACGTGCGCAACGAGCACCGGCAGCGCGATCGCCAGCAGGTCGAGCCGCGTCGTCGCGCACAGCCCCGTCAGCCACGCGACCGCGAGGGGCCGGAGCCCGTCCGGCGACGCCGCGTCCGCGCGCGCCAGCGCCACGAGCAGCAGCGCGATCAGCGGCGTCTCGAGCCCGGAGGTCGCGTAGTCGCCGAACGTGCGCGAGCCGATGCAGAGCAGCAGCAGCACCGCGCCGGCCAGCGGGCCGGCCGCGCGCGCGAGCAGCAGCGCCGCCGCGAGCGTCAGCGCGACCGACAGCGCGATCGTCGTCAGGTAGTGCTCGCCGGTCAGCGCACGCCCGGCGGCGAGCAGCCAGAACCACAGCGGGTGCGTGAACGTCTGCACGCGTTCGCCGACGTTCCAGACCGGGCCGTGGCCGGCGAGCAGGTGCTCGACCGACCGCAGCGTGATGTATGCGTCGTCCGAGCGCCACGCGAGGCGCAGCACGCCCGCGAGCAGCGCGACCCCGAGCCCCGCCGTGGGCAGCCAGAGCAGCAGACGGGCGCGCGGGGTCACGTTGCGGCGACGATCGCCGCGCCGCCGGGGCCGGTCAAGGCCGCGGCGGCCGCGGCGTCAGTTGCCCAGCGTCATGCGCACGCGGTCCGACAGCACGAGGCCCGGGAACACGGGGCACGGCGCCTGGCCGAAGTCGATCGTGGTCCACTGGGTCTCGAACTGCGCGCCGACCAGCGCGCCGAGGCACGGGATCGGGAACTGCACGCCGGCGGCGCCGGAGAGGATGCCGGGCGTCCGGGTGACGGCGAACGGCGTCCACACGCACGGCCCGCAGGCGAGCGGCGCGGCCGCCTCGCTGAAGTTGAAGATCGTCGCGATCGCGGTCGGCGGCAGGCCCGAGATCGTGCAGACGAGCCCGCTCGAGCCGATGCCCGGGCTGTGGCTGAAGCTCTGCGTGCCGCCGGCGCCGCAGCCGCCGCCGAGGTTGGTGTAGGAGCCGCCGGTGCCGTGGTTCGAGAGCCGCTGCGCGAACACGTCGTCGTTCTCGGCGAAGACGCACAGCGCGCGTTCGTCGGCCGTGGCCCCGCCCGAGCTGGCGGTCGCGACGACGATGCGCGTGTCGCCGCTCGAGACCGGCTCGCTGAACACGTCGTTGCACGGCGCGGCCGTGCCGCTGTCGATCGCGCGCGCGATCAGGCTGTGCGACGGCGTGGACAGCGGCGTGAAGGACCGATAGCCCAGCCACGTGCGGCCCGGGGTGTAGCCGAGCGTCGGCCTCGACGCCTGGGACGCGAACGCCCCGCCGAGCGAACCGGTCGGGCCGAGGTCGTAGCCGCCGCCCGAGGCGGCGAACTGCACCGAGCGAAACCGGACGGCCGGCGACGAACCGTCCGTCTGCTGCCACGCTACGACCCACGCGCCGTACTGCCCGTCGACGTCGGGCGCACCGATCGCCGCCGTGGACGACCCGCCGAGGGACGCCACGGGCCCGAGGAAGGTGCCGTAGGTCGTGATCGACCGCACCGAGATGCTGGTGAACGGGCCGAGCCCCGAGAACCGGCGCACGGCGACCAGGAGTTCCTCCGTCTGGCCCGAGGTGCGCGCGACCGCCGGCTCGCTGTACGACGTCGGCACCGGTCCGCCGGTGTCGGCGAACACGGCGAAGGCGCTCGGGGCGACCAGCTGGTCCAGCGCGTTGAAGTACACCCGACGCGCGCGGATCTCCTGCTGGATGTTGTCCTCGTAGACGACGACGAACGCGCGGTCGTTGAGCGCCGGCACCGTGGACGAACTGCCGATGTCCGGGTCCAGGAACAACTGCACGCCGGTCGACGACGCGAGCACCGCCGTGTGGCTGATCGCGCCGGTCGCCGCGTCGACGGCTGCGAACAGGATGCCGTCGAAGATGCCGTCCTGCTGCTGCCAGACGACGCCGAAGCGGTCGCGCGACGGCAGGTTCGCGACCCGGGCCCGCCCGCAGTCGCCGGCCGCGTTGAAGAAGATCGTGCCGCCGACGAGGTTGCCGTTCGCGTCGACGCGCTGCGCGCGCGGCCACGCGTCGCCGGAGGAGAACGTGCGCAGGAACGTCACGAGGTAGTAGCCGGTCGTCGCGTCGAACGCGGCGTCGGGCTCGCCGTCGTCCCAGGCGGACGTCTGCACGCCGATCTTCGTGCCGATCACGGGGTCGAGCACGATCGGATAGGCGGCCTCGTCGACGAAGCGCGCGGGCAGCGACATCTCGAGCACGCCGTCGGCCGCCCGCAGCTCGCCGGCGACGGTCGCGCCGTCGGCGGCCACGCCGGTGACCGCGCCGATCGAGACGCCGCCGACGCCCGGCAGCTCGAACACGAGGCCGCCGGTGTCCGCGACGGTCGGCGACGTCAGGCTCGTGTCGAGGGCGTAGCGCACGACCAGGTCGCCGCGGCCCGGCGGACGGGTCGCGAAGCGCCACGACAGCTCGACGCCGTCGACGCCGACGTCGTAGCGCTCGTCGACCGAGGGCGCGTGCGGGTAGCGCGCGCGCAGCCGTTCGTGCAGCGGCGCGGTGGTCAGGGGGCCGGCGACGACCGGCTCGGTGCCGCGGCGCACCGCGAGCGGGCGCAGGCCGAGGTGCTGCGTCGTCGGCGCCGCGCGACCGAGCGCCGGCACGAAGCGCGCGCCTTCGGCCGAGAACGTGACCCGGTAGGCTGCGCCGCCCCCGAGCAGGCGACCCGGCCCGTCGGGCTGCAGGCCTGCGTTGTGCACCACCGACGTGCGAGCGACCGGCGCGCGCACGGCGGCGCCGACGGCGACGTGATCGGGGTGCTGGGCGGGGACGACGACGGCGGGGACGAGCGCCGCAGCGCGGACGAGGACGGACATCATGGACTCCGGGTAGGCGGTGGTGCCTACCGGTGCCGCGCGTGGACGTCGTCGGACAGCGTTCTTCCTGCTGCACCGGCTCTCGCGAGGCGCAGCAGCCAGCGGTGCACGGCGTCGACCGTCGCCGGCAGCGTCGCGGTGCCGGCCGTCAGCCCGACCGCCCGGCGGCCGACGAACCAGCGCCCTTCGAGCTCGCGTTCGCTCTCGACGTGCCAGGTCGCGACCCCGGCGCGACGGCCACGCTCGACCAGCCGCAGCGTGTTGTTCGAGCCGCGCCCCCCGACGACGACCAGCGCGTCGACGCGGGGCAACAGCGCCTCGAGCGCTTCGCCGCGCGCCTTGGTCGGGCTGCACACGGTGTCGACCAGGAGCACGTCGGCGTGCGGGTTCTCGGCGCGGATCGCGGCGACGAGCTCCGCGACGCGTTCGGGCGCGGTCGTCGTCTGGCAGACGACGCCGAGCCGGCGTTCGGGCCAGGTCGCGACGTCGTCGCGCCGCTCGACGACGATCGCCCGGTCGAGGTCCTCGACGATGCCGCGCACCTCGACGTGCTCGCGTCGTCCGAGCACCACGACGCGGCGGCCGTCGCGCTGCAGCTGCTGCGCGGCGTCGTGCGCCCGCTGCACCAGCGGGCACGTCGTGTCGACGAGCCGCTTGCCCGCCGCGACGAGCCGCGCGCGCTCCCGTTCGCTGATGCCGTGCGCGGTCACGAGCACCGCGGGCGTCGCCGGCACGCCGCGGCCGGACTCGGGGGACTGCCGGAAGCCGCGCGCCGCGAGGTCCGCCAGCACTTCGCCGTTGTGCACCAGCTCGCCGTGGATGGTCACGTCGGCGGGCGCGGCGACGCCGTCGAGCACCCGCAGCGCGTCGCGCACGCCGAAGCACATGCCCATCGCGTCGGCGCGCAGGACTTCCATGCGACCCGCCCCGGAACGTGCCCCGCCTGAACGTGCCTCGCCTGAACTTTCCTCGCCCATGCACTTTGCATGGTAAAGAATCTGGCTCGCCGCGCAAGCCGGCCGCCGCGCCCTGCCTTGCACCCGGCCGACGCGCACCTAACCTCCTGGCCCGGCATGAGCCCGCCCGAGCACCCCGATCTCGCGCGCGTCCGCGACTACCTCGCCGGGCGCCCGGGCGCCGCCGCCTGGCTCGAAGGCCAGCTCCGGCTCGTGCCGCGCATGGCCCAGCACCTCGCGGCCCGGCGCGGGGGCCTCGGCGCCGAGGACCTCCAGGACGTCGCCCAGGAGGCGACGCTCACGGCCCTCCGGCGGCTCGAGGGCTACCACGGGCTGGCGGCCTTCGGCGCCTGGCTGCACCACGTGGTGATCAACACGCTGCGGCGGCACTACCGCCGGCGGCGCGGCCTCGAGACCTCCCGGCCCGACCTCGAACCGACCGATCCGCGCGCGACCGACGAGGCCGTCGCCCGGGAGCAGGCGGCCCGGCTGCGTCGGGCGATCGACCAGATCGGCGGGGTCGAGGCCGAGGTCATCCGCATGCGGCACTTCGAGGGCCTGGATTTCCCCAACATCTCCGAGCGCACGGGCATAGCGATCGCGACGCTGCGCACGCGCTACTACCGCGGCCTGGAGAAGCTCAAGCGCCGCCTGTCCCCGCCCGACGAACCGCCAGCGAGCCAGCCATGAACGACGACCCTCAGCCCGGCTCCCGCGAGGACCTGCTGGCCCGCCTGGCCGCGGGCGATCTGGCGCCGGACGCCGAGCCGGTGCGGGCGCTCGCCGCCCGCGACCCGGCGTTCGCGCGCGAGGTGCGCGCGCTGCTCGACCTCGCCGACGACCTCGGCGAGCCGGTCCCGGACCTCGACGCGCTGGCGCGGC
>CALKYL010000130.1 GCA_938003515.1 uncultured bacterium | reverse complement strand
GCGACCAGCCGCTGGGCGCGGTGCGCGAGCGGCTGTCGAGCCGCGGCATGGACGCGGCCACGGCGCACAACTTCCGCGACAAGGCGCGCATGAAGGACCTGTTCCGCGAGCACGGCGTGCCGTGCGCGCGGCACCGGCTGTGCGCGGACGCGGCCGAGGCGCTCGCGTTCGCGCGGCAGGTCGGCTTCCCGCTGGTCGGCAAGCCGCCGGCCGGGGCCGGCGCGAAGGCGACGTCACGCTGCGACGACGAGCGCGAGCTGCAGGAGTTCGTGCGCGCGGTGCGGCCGGCCCCGGGGCGGGAGGTGCTGCTCGAGGAGTTCGTGCTCGGCCGCGAGTTCTCGTTCGACACGGTGACGCTGCACGGCCGGCACGTGTTCCACAACGTCTGTTGCTACTACCCGACGCCGCTCGAGGTCATGGAGAACCCGTGGATCCAGTGGTGCGTGGTGCTGCCGCGCCGGCTGGAGCAGCCCGAGTTCGCCGACATCCACCGGCTCGGCCCGCGCGCGCTGACCGCGCTCGGCATGTGGACCGGCATGTCGCACATGGAGTGGTTCCGGCGGCACGACGGCACGATCGCGATCTCCGAGGTCGCCGCGCGGCCGCCGGGCGCCCAGTTCGTGTCGCTGATCGGCCACGTCACCGACGTCGACATGTACGCCGCGTACGCGCGGCTGATGGTGTCCGAGGAGTTCGCGCCGCCGCCGCGGCGCTACGCCGCCGGCGCCGCCTACCTGCGCGGTCAGGTCGAGGGCGGCGGCAAGCCGCCCGAGGGCGCCGTCGTGCGCGCCGTGCGCGGCCTGGACGGGGCGCGGCAGGCGCTCGGCGAGCCGACCGTCGAGGCGAAGCTGCCCGCCGTCGGCAGGGCGGCGCAGGCGACCTACGAGGGCGACGGCTACGTGATCGTGCGGCACCCGGACACCGCGGTCGTCACGCGGGCCGTGCAGCACGTCGTGCGCACCGTGCGCGTCGAACTCGGATAGCGAGTCGGATACCCTGGCCTTCCCGGAGCCGCCCGCGATGAACGTCGTCTTCCTGAGCCCAGGCTTCCCCGCCGAGATGCCCCTGTTCGTGCGCGGCCTCGCGCAGGTCGGCGCCAAGGTGCTCGGCGTCGGCGACCAGCCGCTCCAAGCCGTGCCCGAGGACGCGCGCGGAGCGCTGGCCGACTACCTGCAGGTCCGCTCGTTCGGCGACGAGCGCCAGGCCGCCGACGAGATCCGTCGCTGGCTGCGCGGCCGGTCGGTCGACCGCGTCGAGTGCATGTGGGAGCGGCTGATGTACCTCGCCGCGACGCTGCGCGAGGAGTTCGGCGTCCCGGGCATGACGAAGGCCCAGACGGCGGTCTTCCGCGACAAGGAGACGATGAAGCAGGCCGTCGAGCGCGCCGGGCTGCGCGTGCCGCGGCACGGCCGCGCCCGCAGCATGAAGGAGGCGTGGGCGGTCGTCGAGCGCGTCGGCTACCCCGCGATCATCAAGCCGATCGACGGCGCGGGCAGCAAGGACACGTGGCGCTGCAACGACCGGGGCGAGTTCGAGCAGGCGCTGCACAAGACGCGGCACGTCGACGAGGTCTCGGTCGAGGAGTACGTCGAGGGCGAGGAGCTGACCTACGACACGGTCTGCGCCGGCGGCCGCGTGCTGTTCGAGAACGTCGCGTGGTACAAGCCCAAGCCGATGGTGCTCGCGCAGAGCCCGTGGATCTCGATGCAGAACATCGTGCTGCGCGACATCACCCGGGAGCTGCCGCGGCCCGGCGTCGAGCTCGGCCGCCGCGTGCTGCAGGCGCTCGGCTTCGAGACCGGGTTCACGCACATGGAGTGGTTCCGCACGCCTTCGGGCGAGGCGGTGTTCGGCGAGATCGGCGGCCGCCCGGCCGGCGCGCGCCTCGTGCACGCGATGAACTTCTCGTGCGACATCGACCTGTTCCGCGGCTGGGCCGAGGCGGCGTGCTACGGCCGGCTGAGCCAGGACACGGCCAAGAAGTACAACTGCTCGATGGTGTTCAAGCGCGCGCAGGGCGACGGCGTCGTGCGCGAGCACCGCGGATTGAAGGAGCTGCTGCAGCGCTACGGGCAGTGGGTCGCGAGCGTCGAGCTGACGCCGATCGGCCAGCCGCGGCGCGACTGGCGGCAGGTCGTCGTCGGCGATGGCTGGATCGTCGTGCGCCACCCCGAGCTCGGGCCGTGCCTCGAGATCTCCGAGCGCTTCGTCAACGACCTCGTCGTCGTCGCCGGCTGACCTGGCGGATCCGGCGCAGCGGCGCCGCCGGCCGGCCGCCGCGGGTCACGCGCCGAGCGGGTAGGGGTGGCGCAGCCAGTGGCGCAGGCTCTGGTCGGCCGCGAGCGGGCGGAACTCGCGGTGCATGCGCGCGAGCTCGTCGGCCGGGATCAGCCGCCGCGCGAGCGGGAACAGGATCTGGTTCTCCTTGAGCACGTGGCTGCGCACCACGTCGACGTAGTGCGCGGTCGCCGCGGCGAGCCGGCTCTTCTCGCGCCGCGTGATCGCCTCGGCGATGCGCGCCTGCCAGTGGTGGATGCGCAGGTGCTCGTCGCGCAGCACGGCGGTCGGCCCGCTGGTCGGCGACAGGCCGCGCTGCTCGAGCGCCGGGAACAGGATGCGCTCCTCCTTCTCGTGGTGCAGCCGCGTGTCGAACTCGTCGGCGAAGCGCAGGAGGTCGAGCCAGAACGCCTCGCGCAGCACCGCCTGGGCCTCGACGCGCCGGCACTCGCGCTCGACCTCGTCGAGCACCTGCAGGATCGTGCGGTGCTCCGCGAGCAGCACCTCGATCGGATCGTCGGTGCACTCCCAGTCGTACGCGCCCGCATCCATCGGGTCGGGCGAGCTGGCCTCGCCGGATGCCATCGTGTCGGAGTCTAGTGCCGCCCCTAGCCTGCGGCCCGGGGCCGATGTGCGCAGCGGCGAAGCGCCGAGAGCGCAGGCCGGCACCCGCGCCGAGGCGGCCGTGGCGGCAAATCCCGGCGCCGCCGCTTCGCGAGCGCCGCGTCGCCGCCGTAGACTGCGCCACCCGTCATGAACACCACCACCCGCACGACTTCCCGCGCGGCCGCTCCCGGGCGGCGCGTCGCCGCGGCCTGCGCCGCGTTCCTGTTCTGCCTCCTCGCGTCCGCCGGTTCCGCGGCGGCGCAGACGCGCAAGGAGCTGGGCCGCATGTGGACCTTCGAGGCAGCGCCGCTCGGCTGGTTCCAGGAGGCCTATGACTGGCAGCCGACCGAGCAGTGGCTCGAGCACGCCCGGCTCGCCTCGCTGCGGCTCGGCCAGCGCGCCGAGGACGGCGAGATCCGCTGGTTCTGCTCGGCTTCGTTCGTCAGCCCGCACGGCCTGATCATGACCAACCACCACTGCGCGCGGGACGCGATCGTCAGCGTGCAGGGGGAGAACGACTGGCTCAAGGACGGCTTCTACGCCGGCTCGTACGACGGCGAACGGGTCGTGCCGGGGCTCTTGGTCTCGCAGATGGTCGCCCAGCGGGACGTGACCGCCGAGGTCGCCGCGAAGGGCGCCGACGCGGTGCTGGAGGAGGCCGAGCGGGCACGACCCGAGCTGTCGCACCAGGTGATCGCGCTCTACCAGGGAGGCAACTACCAGCTGTACTCGTTCCAGCTGTGGGAGGACCTGCGGCTGGTGTGCGCGCCGCACGGCCAGGTCGCGCACTTCGGCGGCGACCCCGACAACTTCTGCTACCCGCGCTGGGGCCTCGACTTCACGTTCCTGCGCGCGTGGCGGGACGACCGCCCGGTCGACTCGTCGGCGCACTGCTTCGAGTGGCGCACCGCGGGCGCGGACGAGGGCGAGCCGGTGTTCGTCACCGGCAACCCGGGCCGCACCGGCCGGCTGAAGACGCTGGCGCAGTGCGAGTTCCTGCGCGACCACTACTACCCGCCGCTGGTCACGCGCTACGAGAACCTGGTCGAGAGCCTCAAGGAGCGCGCCGCCGCCGACCCGGCCAAGGAGAAGGAGCTGCGCTCGACCATCCTGCGCTACGAGAACTCGCGCAAGGCGCTGCAGGGCTACCTCGACGGCCTGCGCGACGCCCGCATCCTCGCGATCAAGGCGAAGGCCGAGACCGAGCTGCGCGAGGCCGTCGCCGCCCGTCCGGAGCTGCAGGAGCAGTACGGCGACGCGTGGGAGCGGATCGCGGAGCTGCAGACCCGGAAGGTCCAGGCGCTCGAGAAGGGCGAGCCGATCGCCGCGTTCGAGGCCGAGGAGAAGGTGCACGAGAAGCGCATCGGCGAGGCGTGCTTCGCGGTCTACGGCACCTCGATCCCGCCCGACGCGACGATGTCGCTGCGCATCAGCGACGGCGTCGTCAAGGGCTACCCGATGAACGGCACGCTCGCGCCGCACCTCACGACGCTCTACGGGCTGTTCGCGCGCCACCACGAGTTCGGCGGCGTGCACCCGTTCGACCTGCCGCAGGTCTGGCTCGACAGGGAGGACGAGCTCGACCTCGCGACGCCGTTCAACTTCGTCGCGACCTGCGACATCATCGGCGGCAACTCGGGCTCGCCGGTCATCGACACCGAGCAGCGCGTCGTCGGCCTCGTCTTCGACGGCAACATCCAGATGCTCGGCAACAACTACGTGTTCGACGACGAGATCTCGCGCACGGTCAGCGTGCACCCGGCGATCATCGTCGAGTCGCTGCGCAAGGTGTACGGCGCCGGCGCCTTGGCCGACGAGCTCGAGCGCAAGGGCACCGAGAAGGACGAGCGCACCGGCGGCCTCGAGGCGGCGCGGCGGGCGGTCGACGTGCCCGGGCGGGTCGCGGACGCCGCGGCCGAGGCCCGGGCCGTGAAGGCCTCGGTGGAGGTGCGCATGCTCGCCGACGCCGTGCGGCTCTACTACGCGAAGAACGGTCGCCTGCCGGAGTCCCTCGCCGTGCTCGCGGCGCCGGACGACCGCGGCCACCGCGTGCTGGAAGAGCTCCCCGGCGATCCGTGGGGCTCTGCCTACGCGCTCGTGCCCGGCGAGCGGCCGCGCGACTTCGCGGTGGTCAGCGCGGGCCCCGACCGCGCCGTCGGCACCGCCGACGACGTCAGCAGCGCGACGCGCCGCTGAGGTCCGGAGCCGCGCCGCGGGACGTCGCCGCGCGTCGTCCCGGCCGGCCCGCGCCTCGCCGCGTCAGCCGTCGACGCACAGGCGCACCGACGACGCCTGGAAGCGCGTCGCCGGCGCCCAGAAGTTGCGGTAGCTGGCGCGCGCCTGCTCGCGCGGGGTCGCGAACGAGCCGCCGCGCAGCACGCGCTGGTTGTCCATGAACTTGCCGTTGTATTCGGTCAGCGCGCCCGGGAACGGCCGGTAGCCCGGATACGGCTCGTAGTGGCTCAGCGTCCACTCCCACGCCGTGCCCGCGAGCTGCCGCAGCCCGCCGGGGCCGGCGGGCGTGACGTCGAACGCGCACTTCGCGAGGTCGTCGTCCAGCAGGTTCTCGTGCTCGGGGTCGAAGCCGGCGGTCTTGGCCGCGTGCTCCCACTCGCTCTCGCGCGGCAGGCGCGCGTGCCGCCAGTCCGCGTGCTGCTCGCCGAACCAGCGCGCGAACGCGTCGGCCTCGTAGAACGACACGTGGCAGACCGGCGCGTGCGGGTCGACGTCGAACAGGCCGTAGAGCGAGAAGCGCTGCCAGCGCCCGCCGTCCCGCTGCCAGTAGAGCGGCGCCTCGAGGCCGGCCTGCTGCACGGCGTCCCAGCCGTTCGACAGCCACAGGAGCGGGTTCCGGTAGCCGCCGTCCTCGACGAACGCCAGCCACTCGGCGTTGGTGACGAGGCGATCGGCCAGCGCGAACTCGCCGACCAACACGCGGTGCGCCGGCAGCTCGTTGTCCCAGCAGAACCCGTCGCCCTCGTGGCCGAGCGTCGTCGCCCCCGCGGCGAACGACACGTGCCGCAGCGGTCCGGGGTCGGCGCCCGGCGCGGGCGAGCGTTCGCCCTCGAGGTAGCCGCGCCGCAGCGCCGCCGGCGCCGACCAGCGGATGTGCAGGATCTCGGTGACGAACAGCTCCTGGTGCTGCTGCTCGTGCTGGCAGCCGATGGCGACCAGCCGCTCCAGCTCGTCGAGCCGCTCGTCGGGGCAGCCCGCGATCCAGTCGAGCATCGCCGCGTCGACCGCCGCGCGGTAGTCGCGCACGACGTGCGTCGACGGCGACGCGACCGCGCCGCGGCGCGCGCGCGGCAGGCGCGGCCCGAGCCCCTCGTAGTAGCTGTTGAGCGCGTAGTCCATGCCGTCGAAGCCGTCCGGCATGCGCCCGCGCGGCTGCAGCACGTTGGTTGCGAAGAACCAGCTGGTGTGGCCGAGGTTCCAGTAGGGCGGGCTGACGTCCGGCATCGACTGGATGCGGAAGTCGTCGGGCAACAGCGGCGCCATCAGCCGCTCGGTGACGCCGCGCACGCGGCGGTAGCGGGCCGCCAGGCGGTCGCGGCGGGCCGCGGACGGCGACCGGACCCGCACGGCGGGCTCGGCCCGGCTCTGGAAACAGGACGGCTCGGGTTCGGACACGAGAGCTCCTCGGTCGGGGGGCCTCCAAGAGGGCGGTCGGAGCCCCAGTTGTAGGTCGCTGTCGCCGGGACGCAAATCGACGCCGCCCCGAAACGGCCGGGCGGCGCCGTCAGGAGGCGCGGGCCCGCGCCGCGGCCGCGTCGGCTGCCGGGCCGTGCCGGTGGAACATGTAGACGCCGAGCGCGATGCCGAACAGGCTGAGCAGGTAGACCGCCGGGAAGAAGATCACGTGCTCGAGCCAGATCAGCCAGAACTGCTGCTCGGGGGAGCCCACGCCGAGCCGCGGCGAGAACTGCATCTGCGTCAGGGGATTGACGATGTCGCGCACCTGGGAGACGTCGAGGCAGGTGCCGAGCTGCTGGTCGCTCGCGTACTTGCTGAACAAGGCGACCGGCAGCCGCGCGAGCATCGTTCCGGCCGACACGGTCAGGAACAGCGCGAGCAGGCCGGACGCGGTGCGCGCGGCGACCAGGGCGAACGCGAGGCCCGCCGGCCACAGGAAGCGGTCGACGCCGGCCGGCTGCACCAGCTCCCCGGGCGCGGCCGTCAGCTGCATGCCGAGCCAGGCCGCGAGGCCCGACCACGCGAAGGCGAGCGGCAGCACCCACGGCCCGGCGAGCCGGCGGCCGCCGAGCGCGAGCAGCACGGCGATCCAGACGACGGCGAAGCCGGCGAACGGCAGCGGCCACAGCCAGGCGTCGGCCTCGACGGTGCCGGTCGGGAAGCGCACCATGCTGACCTCCATCGCCGCGCCCTCGTAGCCGGCGTAGGTGTGCACGGTGGTCAGCGAGCGGCGGCCCTCGTCGAGCACGCCGGCCGCGAGCCCGGCGACCGCGGCCGCCGCCAGGAGCCCGGCCGCCCAGCGCCGCAGCCGGGGCAGCTCGAGCGCGAGGCCGAGCAGCAGGAACGCGAAGCCGTGCAGGGTGGCGAGCAGGGCGGGCATGGGCCTCGGGTGCGCGCGGCAACGCCCGGGCGCGACCCGGTTTTCGCGGGCCGCGAAGCCCGGCGCCAGACTTTTCCCCGTGCCGCGCTTGCCGGCGCAGCCGCCGGTCGCTAGCGTTCTCGCCCTTCCTGTCCCGGGGCGTGGCGCAGCGGCGTCGCTCCGGGCGTCGTCCGAGCCCCGGCCATGACCAAGCAGAAGACCAAGAAGGCGGTGGTCAAGCGCATGAAGCTGACCAAGACCGGCAAGGTCAAGTTCCGCCACGCGTTCACGTCGCACCTGATGGTGCGGCGCTCGACGAAGCGCAAGCGCCACCTGCGCCGCCGTGGCCTGTGCACGGGCAAGATCAACGCCAACATGGCGCAGCTCCTGGGTGGGAGGTAACGCACGATGAGTCGCGCAACCAACGGTCCCGCGACGCGCCAGCGCCGCAACCGCACGCTGAAGCGGGCGAAGGGCTTCCGCGCGAGCCGCGGCAACCTGTTCCGGATGGCCAAGGAGACGACCATCCGGGCCGACGCGTTCGCGTTCGCCGGCCGCCAGCAGAAGAAGCGGCTGTTCCGCCGGCTGTGGATCACGCGCCTGACCGCGGCGGTCAAGCCGCACGGCCTGCGCTACTCGATGTTCATCCACGGCGTGCAGAAGGCCGGCATCAAGCTGAACCGCAAGGAGCTCAGCGAGCTGGCGATCCACGACCCGACGACGTTCGAGGCGATCTGCGGAAAGGCGAAGCAGGCGCTCGCCTGATCGGCGAGGCGCCCCGAGCCGAACCGCGAAAGACGGCGCTGGCGTGGCCAGCGCCGTTGTGCTGTACAGGTCGCCTCGACGAGCGAGATGGACACGACGGCCAAGAGAGACGGATGGCTGCAGGCGGTCGCCGCGGCGGCCGACGAAGCCGCGCTGGCGGCGCTCGAGTCGCGGCTGTTCGGCCCGAAGGGCGAGGTGCTCGAGCTGGTGCGCTCGGTCACGTCGCTGCCGAAGGACGAGCGGCCGGCGTTCGGCAAGGCGGCGAACGCCGCCAGGCAGGCGGTCGAGAGCGCGCTGGCGGAGCGGCGCGCGGCGTTCGAGCGGCAGGCGCTCGAGCGCGAGCTGACCGGCGGCGCGTTCGACCCGACCGAGCCGGGCCCGCGGCCGCGCGCGGGCAACCTGCACCCGATCACGATCGTGCAGCACGAGCTCGTCGACCTGTTCACGTCGATGGGCTTCCGGTGGGAGGACGGCCCGGAGATCGAGTCGGAGTACTTCAACTTCGACGCGCTGAACATCCCGGCCGATCACCCGGCGCGCGAGAGCCAGGACACGTTCTGGCTCGACGACGGCAACCTGTTGCGCACGCACACCTCGCCGGTGCAGGTGCGCACGCTCAAGAGGCTCGTCGCGCAGGGCTTCGAGCCGCCGCTCAAGGTCGTCGTGCCCGGCCGCTGCTTCCGCAGCGAGACGGTCGACAAGACCCACGAGCACACCTTCTACCAGATGGAAGGGCTCGTCGTGGACCGCGTGCGGCGCGGCCCCGACGTCGTCTCGCGGGGCGTCAGCACCGCGAACCTGATCCACACGATGAAGACGTGCCTGCGCGTGATCCTCGAGCGCGATCTGCAGGTGCGGCTCCGGCCCGGCTTCTTCCCGTTCGTCGAGCCCGGCTTCGAGCTCGACGTCAACTGTCCGTTCTGCAGAGGCCAGGGCTGCTCGGTGTGCAAGCAGTCCGGCTGGATCGAGATCCTGCCGTGCGGCATGGTGCACGCGCGCGTGCTCGAGGAGGGCGGCCTCGACCCCGAGAAGCACACCGGCTTCGCGTTCGGCATGGGCCTGCAGCGCGTCGTGATGCTGCGCTACGGCATCGACGACATCCGGCAGTTCCTCGCCGGCGACCTGCGCTTCCTCGCGCAGTTCCCGGAGGTGCCGCGGTGACCGGAGGCGCAAGGTGAAGCTCTCGCTGCGCTGGCTGTCGCGGCACGTCGACCTGAGCGACGTGAGCCCGCAGCAGATCCTCTCGGACCTGACGATGAGCACGGCCGAGATCGAGGGCCTCGAACGGTTCGGCGAGGGCCTCGAGCCGTTCGTCGTCGGCCACGTGCGCAAGCGCGAGCCGCACCCGGACGCCGACAAGCTGTCGGTGTGCCAGGTCGACCTCGGCCGACCCGGCGAGGGCGAGGGCGGCGTCGTGCAGATCGTCTGCGGCGCGCCCAACGTCGCGCCGGGCCAGCGCGTGGTCGTGATCCGGCCGGGTGACACGCTGCCGGCGAGCGGCGGCAAGGGGGCGCTGAAGATCAAGGTGGGCCGGATCCGCGGTGTCGAGTCGCACGGCATGATCTGCTCCGAGTCCGAGCTCGGCCTCTCGGACGAGCACGACGGCATCCTCGTGCTCGACGCCGACGCGCCGATCGGCGCGCGCTTCGTCGACGTCGCGAACGTGCAGGACTGGGTGTTCGAGATCGACAACAAGTCGATCAACCACCGGCCGGACCTGTGGGGCCACTACGGCTTCGCGCGCGAGCTCGCGGCGATCTACCGGAAGGAGCTGCGGCCGGTCTGCGAGCCGTTCCCGCTGCCCGCGCGCGGCCGCCGCGTCGAGGTCGAGATCGAGGACCGCGACGGCTGCCCGCGCTACTGCGGCGTCGTGATCGACGGGGTTACGGCCGGCCCGTCGCCGAACGAGCTGCGCTGGCAGCTCGCCGCGGTCGGCCAGCGCGCGATCAACCTGCCGGTCGACCTGACCAACTGGGTCATGCTCGACCTCGGCCAGCCGATGCACGCGTTCGACGCGCGGCACGTCGGCGACGGCCCGATCCGCGTGCGCCGCGCGAAGACCGGCGAGAAGCTCACGACGCTCGACGGGCAGAAGCGCACGCTCACGGCCGACGACCTCCTGATCTGCTGCGGCGAGCGGCCGGAGGCGCTGGCGGGCGTGATGGGCGGCGAGGGCACGATGGTCGCGTCCGACACGACGTCGCTGTTCCTCGAGTCGGCGTCGTTCCACGCCAACCGCATCCGCCGCACCAGCATGCGGCTCGGCCTGCGCACCGACGCGAGCGCGCGCTTCGAGAAGGCGCAGGACCCGGCGAACGCCGAGCTCGCGGTGCACTGCTTCCTGCGCCTGTTGCAGCAGCACTGTCCGACGGCGGCGCCGGCCGGCCCGCTCGTCGATCCGGCCGGCTTCGCGTTCGAGCCGCCGGTGATCGCGCTGCGGCGCGACCGGCTGCGCCTCAAGCTCGGTCACGCGCTGCCGGACGAGCACGTCGCCGCGCTGCTGCGCTCGCTGGCGTTCGGCGTCGAGCCGCACGCCGACGGCTTCCGCGTCACGGTGCCGAGCTTCCGCGCGACCAAGGACGTGCGCGCCGAGGACGACCTGATCGAGGAGGTCGGGCGCATGTTCCGCTACGACAACATCCCCGAGCAGCCGCTGCTCGGGCCCGTCGAGCCGCCGCAGCGGAACGAGGAGCTGTTCCTGGTGCGCCGGCTGCTCGAGGTCGCGTGCCTCGAGTTCCGCTGCCACGAGGCCTACGGCTACAGCTTCGTGCCGGACCGCGTGCTCGAGCAGGCCGGCGCGAAGGACCACGCCTACGTGCGCGTGCGGAACCCGGTCGCGCCGGACGTCGCCTGCATGCGGCGCCACGTGCTGCCGTCGCTGCTCGCGACCGCCGCCGCGAACGCGCGGAACCACGCCGAGCTGCGGCTCGTCGAGCACGGCAAGGGCTACCACGCCGAGATGAAGGACGAGCACGGCCTGCCGCACGAGGTGCGCGAGGTCGCGTTCGTGTTCGCCCGGAAGGGCGACGGCCCGCACCCGTACGGCGAGCTGCGCGAGGCGCTGCGCCACCTGCTGCTGCGGCTCGGCTACCCCGTGGAGCTCCGCCGGGCGTGGCACGGCTCCGACCAGCCGTGGGTGCATCCGCACCGCGCGGTCGCGATCGACCGCGACGGCTCGCCCTGCGGCTACGTCGGCTGGCTGCACCCCGCCGTCGCCCGCGCGTTCGGCCTCCCGGCCGCGACCGCCGTCGCGTGCGTCGACGTGCGGGCGCTGCACGCCAACGGCCGCGTGACCGGCCGCTACACGCCCGTGCCGGTGTTCCCCGAGCTGCCGGTCGACGTCGCGCTGCTGGTCGACGAGACCACCGAGGTCGCCGCGGTCGAGGAGTTCCTGCGCCAGACCGGCCGCAAGCTGGTGCGGCGCGTCGCGCTGTTCGAGGTCTACCGCGGCGAGCGCGTGCCCGCCGGCAGGAAGTCGCTGAACTTCACGGTCACGCTCGGCGCCGACGACCGCACGCTGACCGACAAGGACGAGGCGCGCTTCCTCGGCAAGGTGCGCGAGCACGCCCCGCAGATCGGCGCGGAGCTGCGCGGCTAGGCGGCCGTCCACGCCGTGGCCAGGCCCGTCCTGCGCTCCCGCTCGGGGAGCGGACCTCCGCCACGCCCGTCGCGAGACGGACGGCGCAGACCGCGCGGCATCGCCGCGACCGGACGTGGCGGTCCGCCAGCGCGCCGACACCGCTCCGGCCGAGCCGGACCAAGCCGGACCGCGACCGCGCGTCAGCCGACGCGCTCGAGCAGGTCGCGCACGAACCGCCCGGTGAGCCCCCACAAGAGGTCGTCCCCCAACCGGAAGTGCGGGCTCGTGCGCGGCTGTCGGCCGGTCGCCCTGCCGGGCGGCGGCAGCTCCTGCCACCGCGCGTCGTCGGCGAGCTCGTCGAACGGCACGACCAGCACCCGCGCGACCTCGCGGGGGTCGGGCGCGAGCGGCACCGGTGAGACGCGCGCGACCACGCAGTGCACCAGGATGCCGGTCGACGACTCGCGCGGCCGCAGCTCGCCGAGCACGGAGACGGCGTCGGCCGGCACGCCGATCTCCTCCTCGCACTCGCGCAGCGCGGTCGCGAGCGGCAGCTCTTCGCCGTCGCGCATGCCGCCGGGGAACGCGATCTGGCCGGCGTGCTGGCGCTGGCCGTCGGGCCGCGCGACGAACACGAGGTGGTCGCGGCCGTCCCGCCGCAAGAGCGGGCACAGGACCGCCGCGCGGCGCAGCGCCGTCGGCTGCCAGGGCCCGACGGGCAGGAGCGCCCCGCGCAGGCGTTCGTCGAGCGCGTGCATGAGGCCGCCCTGCATACCCGCTTCGGCGCGCGCCGGCCATCGGGCAAGATGCGGGCATGGCCGAGCCGATCCGCGTGCACCTGGTCGACGGCACGTACGAGCTGTTCCGCAGCTTCTTCGGCGCGCCGTCCGCGGCCGCCCCCGACGGCCGCGAGGTCGGGGCCGTGCGCGGCCTGCTCGCGAGCCTCGGCGCGCTCGCGCGCGACGAGCACGTCACCCACGTAGCGGTCGCGTTCGACACGGTCGTCGAGTCGTTCCGCAGCGAGCTGTTCGGCGGCTACAATACCGGCGAAGGGCTCGACCCGTCGCTGTGGGCGGAGTTCCCGCTCGCCGAGCGCGCCGTCGCGGCGCTCGGCCTGGTCGTCTGGCCGATGGTCGAGTTCGAGGCGGACGACGGGCTGGCGTCCGGCGCCGCGCGCTTCGCCGCCGACCCCCGCGTCGAGCGCGTCTACCTCTGCACTCCGGACAAGGACCTCGCGCAGATGGTGCGCGGCGACCGCGTCGTGCAGCTCGACCGCCGACAGAAGAAGCTGTTCGACGAGGCCGCGGTGCGCGACAAGTTCGGGGTCGGTCCGGCGTCGATCCCGGACTGGCTCGCGCTCGTCGGCGACCCGCAGGACGGGATCCCGGGCGTGCCGAAGTGGGGGCCGAAGTCCGCGGCGTCGGTGCTGGCGCGCTACGAACACCTCGACGCGATCCCGGACGACGCGGCCGACTGGGACGTCGCGGTGCGCGGCGCCGCGACGCTGGCCAGGAATCTGCGCGAACGGCGCGACGACGCCGCGCTGTGGCGGCGGCTGGCGACGCTCCGCACCGACGTGCCGATCCGCGAGTCGCTCGACGACCTGCGCGTGCGCGGGCCGACCGACGACCTGCGCAGGTTCTGCGGCGAGATCGGCTTCCTGCGGTTCCTCGAGCGCTAGCGCGCCTGTTCGTCGAAGGCGACGCCCGTCAGCGTCGCCGACGCCGGCGCGGCCGGGCCGAGCCGCTCCGCGAGAGTCCGGCGGACGTCGGCCTGCCCCGCGTACATCGCGAGCTTGACCAGCTGCGTCGTGCCGTCGCGAAGCTCGAAGAGGAGCAGCGGCTCGCGCCGCCCGCGGTTGCGGCCGACGGCGTGACCCCACCGGCGCACCTCGGCGAAGGGCACGCGGACCGTGCGGCAGACGAAGCCGAAGGCCAGACAGCGAAGGTCGTGCCGGTCGATCGTCAGCCGCGCGTGCCGCAGCGCGGTCCACCCGAACGGCTGCACCAGGGCGCCGAACGCGACCGCGGCCCAGCGTTCCCCGTCGGTGGCTGCGCCGAGCCACGCGCCGCGCGGCACGAGGCCCGCGAGCTCTCCGCCGGCCAGCACGAGCGCGACCAGGCCGAGCAGCGGGAGCGCGGCCAGGCACGCGCGCCAGGTCCAGAGCATCGCATGCGTTCGGATCTCGGCAGTCTCGGTCATCGTTTTGTGGAGGGCCATCGCATCGGGTTCGGGCGTGGCGACGGCCGAGCCCGCGCGGGCCACGATCAGCGCGCCTGCAGCACCGCGACCTTGAGGTAGCGCGTCTCCGGGCACTCGAGGGCGACCGGGTGATCGGCGCCGGCGCCGGCGAGGCGCAGCACGCGCACGTCGCGGCGCGCGGCCGCGGCGGCGTCGCGCAGGGTGCGCACGAAGCGCTCCTCGGACACGCTGCCGGAGCACGAGCAGGTGACGACGAGGCCGCCGCTCGCGACCTTCTCCAGGCCGAGGCGGTTGAGGTCGGCGTAGCGCTGCAGACCGGCGTCGAGCTCGTTCTTGTTGGCGACCCACTTCGGCGGGTCGAGCACGATCAGGTCGAAGGCGCCGGGCTCGGCGTCGCGCAACAGGTCGAAGGCGTCGCCGTGCACGGCCTGCACCGCGAGGCGGTTGTCCGCCGCGTTCTGCGCGGTGACGGCGACCATCTCCTCGTCGAGGTCGGCGGCGACGACCTTCGCCGCGCCGCCGCGCGCCGCGTTGAGCGCGAAGCCGCCGCTGTTGCAGCAGAGGTCGAGCACGGCGCGGCCGCGCGCGAGCTGCCGCACGAGCGAACGGCTGTCGCGCTGGTCGGCGAAGAACCCGGTCTTGTGGCGAACGCCGGCCTCGACGCGGTAGCTGATGCCGTGTTCGCGCACGGTCGTGCGGACGGCGGCGGCGCGGGGCAGCTTGTCCATGCCCTCCCGCTCGGCCCACTCGCGGTCCTGCAGCAGCACGAGGCGGGCGCCCGCGTAGCGCCGCAGCAGCCACTCGCCCAGCGGCTCGAGCTGCCGCTGCATGCCGAGCGACGCGACCTGCGCCACGATCACGTCGGCGAGCCGGTCGACGACGAGGCCCGGGAAGCCGTCGCCCTCGGCGTGCACCAGCCGGTAGGCGTCGGTGACGTCCAGGAGCCCGAGCGCCTGCTCGCGCAGCTGCACGGCCTTGTGCAGCGCGCCGACGAAGTGCGCGGCCACGTCGTCGACGTCCCGGTCCGCGAACATGCGCAGCGCCAGCTCCGAGCGCGGGTTGTAGAACCCCGTCCCGACGAACCTCCCGTCGCGGTCGCGCACCCTGCACGCGCTGCCCGCCGGCGGCGGCGCCGCCGGCTTCTGCACCATCTTGCGGTAGAACCACGGGTGGCGGCCGACGGCGCGGACCTTGAGCCGCAGCTCGGGCAGCGCCGTGGTCCCAGCGGAACGCGCGCGCGGGCTCATCGGCCGGTCTTGACCGGGGCCGGGGGCGCCTTCGGCAGCGGCCGGGGCTCGTTGCGCACGTCCTCGAGCAGGAGCGCGACCGCGCGCTCGAGCTGGGGGTCCCGGCCCTGCAGCACGGCGGGGAGGTCGTTGTCGACGACCACGTCCGGGTCGACGCCGTAGCCCTCGATCGTCCATGCACCGCCGGGCTCGGTGTTGCCGAACTCGGGCACGTTGACGGTGCCGCCGTCCATCAGCGCGCCGCGGTCGGTGATGCCGATGATGCCGCCCCAGCTGCGCTTGCCGACCAGCTTGCCGAGCCCGGCGCGGCGGAACATCGCCGGGAAGATGTCGCCGTCGCTGGCCGACGTCTCGTTGAGCACGCAGACCAGGTGGCCGTGGAACAGCGCCGACGGATACGGCCGGTAGCCGGTCGTCCGGCCGAACGTGCACATCAGGAGCTCGCGCGACAGGCGGTTGAGCACCATCTGCGAGACGTTGCCGCCGCCGTTGTAGCGCACGTCGACGACCAGCCCGTCGAGGTCGCGCTGCGGGTAGTACTGCCGCACGAACTCGCGGATGCCGTCCTGGCCCATGTCGGGCAGGTGCACGTAGCCGAGGCGGCCGCCGCCGAGCGCCTGCACGCGCGCGCGGTTCGCCTCGACCCACGCGAGGTAGCGCAGGTCTTCCTCGCTCCCGATCGGCTCGATCGCGACGCGGCGCGCGCCGTCGGCGACCGGCCGCGCGTTGAGCGTCAGCGTCACGGTGCGCCCGGCCTTGCCGTGGAGCAGCCGGTAGGGGTTGACCGCGGCGGTCAGGTCCTCGCCGTCGATCGCGAGCACGTAGTCGCCGGCGCGCACGTCGACGCCGACCGCGGTCGCGGGCGAGCGGTACCTGGCGTCGTCGTTCTGGCCGCGCAGCACGGCCGCGACGCGGTAGCGGCCGCTCGCGTCGTCGAAGCCGAGCTCGAGGCCGGGCAGCGCGGGCGTCGGCCGCGGCGGCGCGCCGAGGTCGCCGCCGGAGACGTAGGCGTGGCCGACGTTGAGCTCGGCGACCATCTCGCCGAGCACGTAGTTGAGGTCGCTGCGGTGCCGCACGTGCGCGACCAGCGGGGCGTACTGCTCGCGCAGCGCCTGCCAGTCGAAGCCGTGCATGTTCGCGACGTAGAAGAAGTCCCGGTAGCGACGCCACACCTCCTGGAAGATCTGCCAGTGCTCGTCGGCGGCGACCTTCTCGGTGGACAGGCCCGACAGGTCGAGCGTCTCCTGCCCGTCCTTGCCCTCGGTCGTCGCGGCGGCGACGACGAACCGGTAACCGCTGCGGATCAGCAAGTGCCGGCGGTCCGCGGACACGGGCCAACCCG
>CALKYL010000129.1 GCA_938003515.1 uncultured bacterium | reverse complement strand
CGCCGCCCGCGCCGGCGCGGGCGGCATCGGGGATCGGCGGAAAAGTCTTTGCTCGGCCCCCCTGGGCCCTAAGCCTTGGGGTTCGGGACCCAGCCTCCAGCCACTCATGCAGCAAACGGCCGAAACGCGCTTCTCGGGCCGCGACCTCGTCGCCGGCGTCGTGGTCTTCCTCGTCGCCCTGCCGCTGTGCCTCGGCATCGCGCACGCATCGGGCGCGCCGCTCCAGGCCGGCCTGCTCGCCGGCATCATCGGCGGACTCGTCATCGGCTCTCTGAGCGGTTCGCACGTCAGCGTCTCCGGCCCGGCAGCTGGCCTCGCGGCGATCGTCGTCGCGCAGATCGAGCAGCTCGGCAGCTTCGAGGCGTTCCTGACCGCGGTGATGATCGCCGGGGCCCTGCAGCTCGTGCTCGGCTTCCTGCGCGCCGGCGGTCTCGCGAACTACTTCCCGAACAGCGTCATCAAGGGGCTGCTGGCGGCGATCGGCGTGCTGCTGATCCTCAAGCAGTTCCCGCACCTCGTCGGGCACGACGCGGACTACGAGGGCGACATGTCGTTCGTCCAGGAGGACGGCGACAACACGTTCAGCGCGCTGTGGACCGCGCTCGAGCGGCTCTTGCCGGGCGCGACCCTCGTCGGTCTCGCGTCGCTGGCCCTGCTGCTCGCCTGGGACCGCTCCGCGCTCAAGAAGCTGCTGTTCCCGAGCGCGCTCGCGGCGGTGCTGCTGGGCACGTTGCTCAACGAGGTGCTCGTCCTGACCGGGTCGAGCTGGGCGATCGCGCCCTCGCACCTGGTCTCGGTGCCCGACGTCGGCACGAACGGGGGCAGCTGGGCCGACCTGCTGCACTTCCCGGACCTGAGCCGCATCGTCGATCCGCAGGTGCTGCTCGCCGGCATGACGCTGGCGATCGTGGCCTCGCTCGAGACGCTCCTGAACCTCGAGGCGACCGACAAGCTCGATCCCCTGCGCCGCATCTCGCCGCCGAGCCGCGAGCTCCTGGCACAGGGCGTCGGCAACGTCGTCGCGGGCACGATCGGGGCGCTGCCGATGACGTCGGTGATCGTCCGGAGCTCGGTCAACGCGAACTCCGGCAGCCGCACGCGCTGGTCCGCCATCTTCCACGGCTTCCTGCTGCTGGTGAGCGTGCTGTTCTTCGCCGGCATCATCAACCGCATCCCGCTGGCGGCGCTCGCCGCGGTCCTGGTCGTCACCGGCTTCAAGCTCTCCAGCCCGAAGCTCTGGCGCCAGATGTGGCGCGAGGGCTGGACCCAGTTCGTGCCGTTCGCGATCACCGTCGTCGCGATCGTCACGACCGACCTCCTGATCGGCGTGCTGATCGGCCTCGCCACCGGCCTGTTGTTCGTGCTGTGGCGCAACCTGCACGGCGGCTTCCAGGTCTACCGGGAGGACCACGTCGGCGGCGTCGTGCACCGCATCGAGCTCGCGAGCCAGGCGAACTTCATGAACCGCGCGCACCTGGCGTCCGTCTTCGGCGAGTTCACACCGAAGAGCCAGGTCGTCATCGACGCGCGCAGCACCGACTACGTCGACCCCGACGTGCTGTCGCTGATCCGCGAGTTCGTCGAGGAGCAGGCGCCGGCGCGCGGCGTGAACGTCAGCCTGGTCGGCTTCAAGGAGCGCTACGCGCTCGACGACCGGATCGAGTACGTCGACTTCACGACCCGCGAGCTGCAGGCGTCGCTGACGCCGCAGAACGTGCTCAGGATCCTCAAGGAGGGCAACGAGCGCTTCGCGGGCGGCAACCGGCTCAAGCGCGACCTCGTGCGCCAGGTCGACGCGACGTCCGCCGGCCAGCACCCGATGGCGGTCGTGCTCAGCTGCATCGACTCGCGGTCGCCGGCCGAGCTCCTGTTCGACCTCGGCATCGGCGACATCTTCAGCGTGCGCATCGCCGGGAACGTCGCCAAGGAGAAGGTGCTGGGCAGCATGGAGTTCGCCTGCAAGGTCGCCGGCTCGAAGCTGATCCTCGTGCTCGGCCACACGAGCTGCGGCGCGGTCAAGGCCACGTGCGACTTCGTCGCCAACGGCACCGATCCGGCCGTGGCGACCGGCCTCACCAACCTGCCGGCGATCACGTCGGTCATCACCGAGGCGGTGCGCGCCGAGACGGAGACCCGCGAGGGCCGCGACGGCAACAACCCCGCGTTCGTCGACCGGGTCGCGCGCATCAACGTGGAGAACACGATGCGCTGGATCCGCGACCACAGCCCGACGCTGGCCCGGATGCTCGAGAAGAACGAGATCGGGCTCGTCGGCGGCATGTACGACATCAAGACCGGCCGGGTGACGTTCTTCGACGGCGCGAACGGCAGCGGCGTCGCTCAGGAGCTGCAGGACAAGGCCGAGCAGCCGGGCTTGTGACGCGCCCACTCGGGCCGCCTGCCGGCGAGCTCTTCGTGCTCCGGCTGCTCGTCGAACGGGCGCCGTAGCACGGCCAGCAACCGCTCGAGCACGCTGGCGTCGCCGCGGGCCGCCGCGTCGATGGCCGTCTGCGACAGCCAGTTGCGCAGCACGAACTTGGGGTTGGCCCGCTGCATCGACGCCGCGACGGCAGCCGGGTCCTCGCCGTCCGCGCGCGCGCGCCGCCACCAGCGCCGCAGCCACTCGACGCCCCGCTCGCGGTGCTTCGTCGGCGGGTCGTCGTAGAACGCCTGCGCGGTCGCCGCCGGCAGGTCGTCGGGCGGCGCCGCGGCGGTCAGCGCCGGCGCGAGCGACCGGAAGAAGATCGTCATGTCCGTCTCGCGGGCGCCGAGCCAGTCGAACAGCTCCTGCACGAGCGCGCCGTCGCCGCGCTCCGGATCGAAGGCGATGCCGAGCTTGCGGCCGAACTCGACCGCGGCAGCCTCGCCGTAGGCGTCGCGGAAGCGGCCGACCGCGGCCTCGACCGGCGCCTCGCCGTCGAGCAGCGGCT
>CALKYL010000128.1 GCA_938003515.1 uncultured bacterium | reverse complement strand
CGTCGCCGCCCCCCGATCCTCGTCCTGCTCGCTCCGACGCCGGCCCGCGGCGACCCCGCCGCTGCGTCGCTCGTCGCCATCGTCCTCGCCCTCCGCATCTCTGTCACCGCGTGGGCCGTCACGTCCGTCGGCTTCGACTTCTTCGTCCTCCTCGTCTTCGTCCTCCTCGTCTGCGTCGTCTTCGCCGTCGGCGGCGGCGGAGTCGCCTTCGTGGTCGTCCGGTTCGTCGCGTCCGCCGGCCTCGTCTTCCTGGTCCTTTCCGTCCTCTTCGTCTTCGTCTTCCGCGTCTGCGTCCTCATCGCCGTCGGCGGCGTCGGAATCGTCCTCGTCGTCGTCCGGTCCGCCGCGTTCGCCCTCGTCGTCCCGGGCGTCGCCCGCGTCCGCGGTGCGCGGACTCTCGGCAGCGCCTTCACCCGTTTCGCCGCCGTCCGAGCCTTGTGCGTCGTCTTCGGATCCGTCGTCCGGATCGCCGTCGTCCCGCAGTTCGATCAGGTCCTGACCGGTCTCGACCTCGTCCCCCTCGCCGACGAGCACCTTCGCGACCACGCCGGCCTGCTGTGCCGGTACCTCGACCGTCGCCTTGTCGGTCTCGAGTTCGAGGATCGGATCCTCGACGTCGATCTCGTCGCCTTCGGAAACGAGCACGGTCAGCACGCGGCCGCTGTCGACCGACTCGCCGAGGGAGGGCAGCTTCAGGGTCTTGGTCACGAAGTCTCCTGGTCGTCGGGAAGCGGATAGGGCGGCGGGTCCTGGACGTCGCCCAGCTCGGCGGCGGCGGCGGCGACGGCTTCGGGCTCCGCCTCGTCACGGACGGCGAGCGCGTGCAGCGCGGCGTGCACGACGTGCCGCCGGTCGACCTCGAAGTGGTCGCGCAGCGCTTCGCGCGTGTCGCTGCGGCCGAAGCCGTGCGTGCCGAGCGCGTGCAACTCGCCGGGCGTCCAGCGCGCGAGCACGTGCGGCAGGTGCTGGACGAAGTCCGAGACCGCGACGATCGGCGCGTCGCCCTCGCCGAGCACGCGCACCAGCCACGGTGCGCGCTCGCCGCGGCCGAGGCGCCGGCGGCGCTCGGCGGCGAGCGCGTCGGTGTAGAGCGAGCCCCAAGACGTGACGACGAACAGGTCGGCGGAGACGCCGTAGTCGCCGTCGAGTTCGTCGCACGCGTGCATCGCCTCGTGCACGAGCGGGCCGGACGCCAGCACGCGCACGCGCGGGCGACCGTCGTGGGCGGCGCGGCGCAGCGCGTAGAGGCCCCGTACGATGCCCTCGCGGGCGCCGTCGGGCAGCGGCGGGTGGCGATGGGTCGCGCTCGCGACGGTGAGGGTGGTGAGGTCCTCGAGGGCGGGTTCGGGTGGGCGTCGCAGCCCGTGCTCGACGAGCACGGCGACCTCGTAGGCGAACGCGGTGTCGTAGGCGCGGAGCCCCGGATGAGCCATCGCCAGCAGGTGACTGTGTCCGTCCTGGTGCTGCAGGCCCTCGCCGTTCAGGGTCGTGCGCCCCGACGTCGCACCGATCAGGAAGCCGCGGGCCAGCGAGTCGCCGGCCGCCCAGATCAGGTCGCCGACGCGCTGGAAGCCGAACATCGAGTAGAAGAAGTAGAACGGCACCGTCGGCAGGCCGTGCGCGACGTGGGCGGTGCCCGCGGCGATCGCCGTCGCCAGCGCGCCCGCCTCGCTGATGCCCTGCTCGATCAGCTGGCCCGCGGGCGTCTCGCGGTACTCCGTCAGCGTGCCGGCATCGACGGGCTCGTAGCGCGGGGGCCGCGGCGCGTGGATGCCGGCGCTGCGGAACAGCGGTTCCATGCCGAACGTACGAGCCTCGTCGGGCACGATCGGCACGAGCAGCTCGCCGATCGCCTCGTTGTCGAGCAGCGCCGTCAGCAGCCGGACCAGCGCCGCCGTCGTCGACAGCTCGCGGTCACCGGAGCCGCGCAGCGCCCGCGCGAACGGTTTCGACGGCACGTCGCGCCGCGAGGACGGAGCGATGCGCCGCGGCATCGCGCCACCCAGTGCGCGCCGCCGCGCCGCGACGTAGCGGGCTTCGGGCGAGCCTTCGGCCGGCGCGACGTAGGCCGCGTCGGCGACGTCGTCATCGGCGATCGGCACGTCGAAGCGCACGCGGAAGGCGTGCAGCGCCGCGTCGTCGAGGGTCTGGCGCTTGTGCGTTGCGTTCCGGGCCTCGCCCCACTCGCCGAGTCCGTAGCCCTTGATCGTCTGCGCGAGCACGACGGTCGGGCGCTCGCGTTCGGCGACCGCGGTTGCGTAGGCCGCGTGGACCTTGCGACGATCGTGTCCGCCGCGCGCGCGGGCGAGCCGCGCCATCGCGTCGTCGTCGAGACCGTCGACGAGTTCGAGCAGGCTGCGGCTCGTGCCGAACAGCTCGTCGCGGAACGTCGCGCCGTCCTCGACCGCCCAGCGCTGCCAGTCGCCGTCGATGGTCTCGGCGAGCCGCGCCACGAGCTCACCGTCGCGGTCGGCCGCGAACAACGGGTCCCAGGCGCCGCCCCACATCACCTTGACGACGCGCCAGCCGGCGGCGGCGAAGCGCGCCTCGAGTTCGTCGACGACGCGCGCGTTCGGCCGCACCGGACCGTCGAGGCGTTGTAGGTTGCAGTTGACGACGAAGACGAGGTTGGCGAGGCGCTCGCGCACCGCGAGATTGATCCCGGCGCAAGACTCGGGCTCGTCCATCTCGCCGTCGCCGCACAGCACCCACGTGCGCGCGGTAGTGGCCGCGAGGCCGCGCCGCACGAGGTAGCGGTCGAAGCGCGCCTGATGGATTCCCATCAGCGGCGCGAGCCCCATCGACACCGTCGGATACTCCCAGAACTCCGGCCAGGTGCGCGGGTGCGGGTACGACGGCGGGCCACCGCGCGACAGCTCGCGTCGGAAGCCGTCGAGGACGTCGGCGCCGAGCCGCCCCTCGACGAAGGCGCGCGCATAGACGCCGGGCGACGCGTGGCCCTGAAGGAACAGCCGGTCGTGCGGGCCGTCGCCGTCACGTCCGCGGAAGAAGTGGTGGAAGCCCGTCTCGAACAGCGTCGCCGCCGACGCGTAGGTCGAGATGTGCCCGCCGAGGCCGGGCGACTCACGGTTCCCGCGCACGACCATCGCCATCGCGTTCCAGCGCACGAACGCCTCGACACGCCGTTCGACGTCGGCGTCGCCGGGGTACGGCGGCTCGCGGTCGTGCGGAATCGTGTTGACGGGCTGCGTCACCGGTGGGCGCGTCGGCCGGGACCAGCCGCGCGTGGTCGCCGCGCGCTCGAGCTGCGCCAGCAGATCGGTGGCGCCATCGATGCCGTGGCGATCGATGTGCTCGTGCAGCGATTCGAGCCAGTCGCGCACGACGCGCCGATACGCGTCGGCCGATCCCACCGGAGAGGCCGGCATGTCGCTCGTGGACGCAAAGGCCGTGCCAGCGGCCGACCTGCGTGCCCCCCCCGCCCGCAACGGCCGCCCCACCGGCCGACCGGCACGCCCCTTCGAGGCCGCCCGGCGGCAGCGGGCTCCCGCCGCGGCGCGACGCGTTTTCGGCGGCGGTAGCACTGTCACGGCTGGCCGTGCGCCCGCCGAAGCCCCGCGCGCAGTGTGGCCGCCGCCCGCCGCCACGACACGGCGAGCCGCGGAATCCGAGCAGGTCGTCGACCATCCCGTTCGACCACGTATCGTGACGGCTGCTGATGCCGCTCGGCACCCTGCACACGCCCGCTCCGCCGCAGCGCCTCGACGAACGACGCCGCAGCGACACCGGCGACCGCGAACGCCACGTTGCGGTCGTCGAGCGACCCGCCGTCGTCGAACGGGCACGTCTGGTCGGGCGGACGAACGACGATGACCGCTGATCCCCCCGACGCCGGAGCGCAGGACGAGCGCCCGCTGCTCGAGATCGGCTGGGTGCTCGACCGGCGGCTGGAGCAGATCGACACCGACGCCACGAAGGCCGCGATCGACACGCTCGCCGACTGGCTGCGCGAGCGCTTCCCGCGGTTCGAGTGGCGCCTCGTCGTCGTCGTGCGCGAGATCGTCCAGGCACAGCGGGAGCCGCCGGTGACGCTGCTGGAGGTCGCGTCGTCCGAGTTGTCGCTCCACCACTGGGACTTCGCGATCGCGGTGACGTCCTCGGACCTCGCGACCCATTCGCGGACGTCGGCGCGCGCCGTGAGTTCTCGCGCGCTCGGTGCCGGCGTCATCTCGACGTTCCGCATCGACCCGATGGCGGAGGAGTCTGCGCCTTCGCCCGAGCAACGCGCGCGGCTGATCGCCCACCGCGTGCGTTACCTGGCGCTCGGCGTGCTCGGGCATCTCGGAGGTCTGCCGATGGACGAGGACGGCGACGGCCTCGTGTCCGCAGCGGTGCTCGGAGCAGACGCTCCGGACGTCGACTTCGACGAGCAGCAGGCCGCTCGCCTGGGTGCGGGGCTCGCGCGCGTCGCCGACGCCCGCGTCGAAGAGCAGGCCGGGAACGCCCGTGGCATCTGGTTCGCCGTCCGGTCGATCGTGAGGGCGCGGCGCGAGATCCTCGACAACGTGCGCGGCAGCCGATGCTGGGAATTCCCCTTTCGCCTAGGACGACTGTCGACGGCAGCGGTCTCGGCCCTGGCGATCGTCTCGATGACGGCCGAAGCGTGGGACCTCGGCATGGCCCTGCATCCGGCGACGGCGATCGGCGTCGCGGTGCTGGCGATCCTCACGACCTCGTTCTACGTGCTCAGCCGTCAACAGCTCCTGTCGCCGATGCGGTTCGTTCGCCAGACCGAGCAATCGGTCGTGACGAGCGCCTCGATCGTGCTGTTCGTCGTGCTCGGCATGACGACGATCTACCTGGTGCTGCTCGTCACGACGTGGGCCGTGTCGAGCATGCTGTTCGATCCGGAGATCGTCGCCCGCTGGACCGGCAGGGATCCGGCCGGCGTCGACGGGCTGACCTATGCCGTGCAGGCCGTGTTCGTGTCGTCGGTCGCCGTGCTCGTCGGCGCCCTCGGCGCCTCGTTCGAAGGCCAGAGGTACGTCAAGCACGTCGCCTTGGGCGACGCCGAGATCTGAGCCGGCCCCGCCGGGTCGGCCCGCTCCTGGCGGCTGCCGGTGCGGGACTCGCAGCGTTCCCTGGCCGGTTTCGAGCGAGATCGCAACGGGCGCTCGTGCAGCGCCCGGCGATGCAGGCCTGCCTCGGCAGACGCCGCTACTCCTCCTCCTCCCCGCCCAGGCTGCGTTCGTCCGGTGCCAGCAGCGTCCCGCCCCAGCGTCCGGTCGGCGTGCGGCGGCGGCTGAGGAAGTCCTGGAAGTCGCCGAGGTTCTCGGTGACCGCGTGCCGAAGCCGGTCGACGAGCTCCCGATCGCCGTCGATGTCGAGACCGATCTGCACCATCATCCGGCTGTGGTCGTCGTCGAGCCGGTGGAACGTCAGGCAGCCGGAGCACGTCGGGTGGGACGAGCTGGTCCACGCGATGCGTTTGTCGGGGATCTGCTCGGTGATTTCGGCATCGAGTTGCGTCGACCAGCCGCGGTCGCTGAACCGCATCAACAGCCGGCGGTCATCGAGCTGCTCTACGGCCTGGACGGCGCGCAGGAAACTCGACATCGATTCGAACTGGGTTGCCTGCGAGTACGCGTCCGCGGCGGGCAACGGGATGTCGACATGCTCTTCGATGGTCTGCATCTGTTTCCTCGCCCGCGCCTTCGCAAGCGCCATGCCCTGTTGCCGCGCTTGCGGTCGGAATCGCTGCGCTCGGCAGGCGGGTCGCCGATCGGCGGCGCTACAACCGGCGTCGACGCGCGCGCCGTCGCACCGGCACGCCGCGCCCGTCCGCCCCGCACGCGGGCATCGCCGAACGCGGGCTCCGACAGGATTCGCCCGCAGCGCCCCGGCATGCTGTCCGGCAGCTCCGCGTGGACACGACGGCCGCGGGTCGCCCGCACGCGCGCCGCGTCGCCCGCGTCACATCAGCGGCTCGAACAGCGCCGCGGCTTTCTCGATCGTGCGTCGCCAGCGCCCGCGACGCGCGAACGCCTCGGCGTCGAGCAGCCGAGCCCGCTCCATGTCCGCGGCGAAGAACGCGCGCAGCTGCCGGGCGAACTCCTCGCCGAGCACTTCGACGTTGAGCTCGTAGTTGAGATGCAGCGACCGCGCGTCGAAGTTGACGCTGCCGACGCTCGACCAGCATCCGTCGACGATCAGCGCCTTCGCGTGCAGGAGCGGCGGATCGCACAGCCGGGCGCGGACGCCGGCATCGAGCAGGCTGTCGAGATAGAAGCGAGCGGTCAGATCGATCGAGCGTTTGCCGCAACGGTTCGGCAACAGCAACTCCACGTCGACGCCGCCGAGTGCCGCCACGCGCAGCGCGTTCTGCAGCGTCGGACCCGGAACGAAGTAGGGCGTCGCGACGAAAATGCTCCGGCGCGCCGCCCGGAACGCGCCGCCGAACACGTCGGCCACCGACGACCGCGGCTCGTCGGGTCCGAATGGCTGCACGCAGACGCTGTGATCACCGGCGGCGGACTCCGGCCGAAGCGGTGCGTCGAGCAACGCGTCGTCCTCGGTCGCCAGGGACCAGTCCTCGGCGAACACGCGCCGGATGTCGGCGACGACGGGCCCTCGCAGGCGCACCGTCGTATCCCGGAACACACCGTCGCTTCCGGTCCCCGGGTAGTACTCGTCCGACCAGTTGCGTCCGCCGGTGAACGCGAGTCGTCCGTCGACGCACAGGATCTTGCGGTGGTTGCGGAAGTTGATCTGCAGTCGCCCCCTGAGAGGATTCGGCGACAGGAACGTGTGCGTGTGCACGCCGCGGCTCCGCAGGTTCTCGAGGGCTCGGGCCTCGAGTTCGTGCGAGCCGATCGGGTCGATCAGCAGCCGGACCGGGACGCCAGCGCCCGCACGGTCCGCGAGCGCTTCGAACAGCTGCCGTTGCACGACGCCGGGTTTCAGCACGTAGGTCGCGAGCAGCACTTCCTGTTCGGAGCCGCGGATCGCCGCGAGCTGCTCGCGCAGCGCAACATCGGCGTCCGGGAGCACGTCGACCGCGTTCCCGCGAGTCACAGGGAACGCCCGAACGCGTCGCATCAGCGCCGCGAACGCCGGCGTCGGATACTCCGCCGACGGACCGTCGCCGATGTCGGCCGCGGCACGCGAACGCGGCGAACGCACTTCGGCCGCGCGTCGTTGTCGACGCAGCGTCGGCCCACCGCCCGGCACCGCGAGCATCGCGTAGGCCAGCGGACCGAGCAGCGGCAGCAGCGTCAGCGCGAACAGCCACGCGACCGCCGCGGACGGACGCCGGTAGTGCAGCAACAGGTGCGCGACCGCAGCGATGGCCGCGACCGCGTGCACCGCGAGCACCGTCGTGATCATCGGGCGGGCTCAGCGAACGTCGCCACCACCGGCAAGTGGTCGGACAACCCCGTCCACGGCGCTCCCCGCAGCACTTCCGCGTCGACGAGTTCCAGCGAGCGGTAGTAGAGCCGGTCGAGGCGGAACCAGGGACGCCGCGCCGGGAAGGTCGCGCGACCGTGGCGCCGCGCCCGGTGCAGCGCGTTGACCAGGCCGAAGCGCTCGATGAGCCCGCGCAGCAGGCCGCTCCAGTCATTGAAGTCGCCGCACACGACCAGCGCGCGCGGAGCCTCGTGCAACGCGGCGCACAGGCGCCGCCACTGCTCGGCGCGCTGCCGGGCGGTCAGTCCGAGGTGCACGTTCCAGACGTCCATGCTCGGCGCGAGCACGGTACGCAGAGCGCCACGGTTCTCGAAGCCGCGGATCGACAAGTCGAGGTTCGCGTGGGCCTCGATCGGGAGCCGCGACAGCGTGGCGTTGCCGAGCGGGCCGTGCCGTGTCGCCGCGTTGACGACGAAGCGAGCCTGCATGCCGAGCCGGTCGGCGAGCCACGCGGCCTGGTCGGCGTGTCCGTCGATGTCGACGCCGACGACCTCCTGACAGGCGATCACGTCGGCGCCGAGCGAGTCGAGTGCGAGCGCAACCTCGCCCAGGATCGGGCGTCCGGTGACGGAACGGCCGCGGTGGATGTTGTAGGTTACGATCTTCACCGGCGGTCCGGATGGAGGGTACGTCGACCGGCACCGATTTCGAGTCCCCGGCCTCGACCGCTCGATCGCGACCGGCGCTCGGTTCGCCCGAAGGTGCAGCCGCGCGCTAGGGGACGCGATGGCCGCTCTGCTCGAAGTTCGATGCGAGCGTCCGGACTCGCCGAGAACGTGCCGTCCGTCGCGACGAGGTTGTTGTCGACCGCGATGACGCCGGGCACGCGCGCGGCCACGTCGTCGGCGCGGGCCCGGTCGAACTGTGAATCGACGACACCACGGAGTTCGACCATGCCGGCGTCGACCTCGACGTCGACCTCGTACTGCTCGACCCACGGGTCGCGAAGCAGCGCGCGCTCGACGTCTTCGCGGACGCTGTCGTCGACGCTGTCGCCGTCTGGCCGCACCTTGATGCGGTTGTTCACGCTCCAGACGCCGACGACACCGTCGGCGTCCTGCTCGGCGGCGCGCTTCGCCTTCAGGTTGTCGACCGTGCCGCGCAACGTGACGACCGAACCTTCGACCTCGGTGTGCACGTCGAACGAGTTGACCCTCGGGTCGTAGAGCATCGCGTCCTCGACGGCCTTGCGCAGCTCGTCAGGAGAGCGGACCACGTACTTGTCCTTGCGCAGGTCGTCGTCACGCGCCCAGCGCTGCACGTCCAGCCCCTCGGCGTCGACGCTCGCGACCCCGACGACCCAGCAGGTGCTCTCGGCCTCGTCCTTCTCGCGCGCGCTGCCCACGATGCCGGTCAGCGTGACCTGGCCGTTCTCGACGGCGACGTCGACCAGGCCGTCGTCGACGAAGCGGCTCCAGCGCAGCCGTCCTTCGATGTCGCGCGCGATCTCGGTGTCCGGACGGTCGCTCGCGTAGTCGACCGTGATCCGGTTGGTGACCCCGCGCACGCCGCGCACGCCCTTCGCGACCGTCTCGGCGAGGCTGCGCTCGGCGTACGAGTCGACGGCACCATGCAGCGTGACCATCTGATTTCCGTCGACGGTGACGCGGATCTCGAAGGCATCGGTCGCCGGGTCGAGCACCAGCGCGTCGTCGACGTCGTCGCGCACGGCGCGGTTGGTCCTCGTACCGCCCGTGACCTCGACGCGGTTGACGACCGCGCGCACGCCGCGCACCGCCTGCGCCAGGCGCGCCGCCCTCTCCTTCGCGAGCAGGCTGCCGACCGAGCCGGTCAGCGTGACGACGCCCTCGGCGACAGCGACGTCGATGCGGGTCGACGGCACGGCCGCGTCGACGAGCAGTTCGTCGGCGACCGCGTCTGTGATCTCCGCGTCGGTCGGCGCGCTTCGACCGGGACGCGGCGCAACTCACGACTCCGCCGCTTCCGGGCGTCGAGATCGTCGACCGCGTCGGCACCGCAGGCTCTGCCGACATCCCGGTCCTGCGGCTCAGATACCTCGGCCACCGTCGACTCGGCCACGTCGCAGAGGTCGCCGAGCCCGCGCACCCGAAGCTGGCCAGGGACCTCGTCTCGTATGCCCGCGGCGACGTCGTCGAGCGCTATCGCATCGACGGCAGCGGCTTCGAGCAGTCGTTCCACGTCGCGCACCGGCCGCCGGGCCAGGGCGACCTCGTCTTCGACCTCGCCGTCGAGGGCAACGTGACGTCGCCGCCGTGTGCGCCAGCGCATCGCGCGCTCACGTTCGCGCTCGGCGAGCGCAGCGCGATCCGCTACGGCGCCGCGATCGCGTTCGACCACGCGGGGGAACGCATCGACGTCGACACGGCCTACGACGGCCAGGGCCACCTGCGGTTGCTCGTCGACGGCGACTTCGTCGACCGCGCGGTGTATCCGCTCGTGGTCGACCCCGGCGTCGGGCCGTCCTTGGCGCCGGGGCTCGGCTCGGGCGCGGACGACGATCAGCCCGACGTCGCCTACGACCTCGACGGCGACTGCTACATGGTCGTGTGGCGGCGCGACCTGGTCACGAGCTTCGCGATCTGCGCCAACATCTACGACCGGGAC
>CALKYL010000127.1 GCA_938003515.1 uncultured bacterium | reverse complement strand
TTCAGCATTCCCGAAGCACCCAACATGGTCGCCGGCAGTGCTGCGACGCGCGGCGTACTGATGCGGGCGAACCTGACCGGCGGCGTGGGGAAAACCATCAACGTCCTCGCCGGAGCTACGCCGAATACGTACACCGGCTCGTACAAAGTTTCCTATGACGTCTACATGCACTCCGTCCACCCGCAGACCGGCGGTGGCTCGGGCACGACGGAATTGGCCCTATGGGGGCTGGGCGTTAACGACGACGCAGCGCTGGAAGGCCGCATTACGCGTCAGGCCGGCGGCGCCACCGAGGCGTGGGAGAACTTCGAATTCGAGGACCTCTACGTGTCGGCCGACGGTTCGCTGCGGCTGCTGCAGGGCGACCTGACGGGCTCGACGACGGGCGACGACGTCGTGACGCTCAACGACCTGGTGATCGTCCAGGAGGGCGTCGTGCTCGCCGGCAGCGGCTTCGTCGAGCCCGTCGATTCGAGCGGCATCGTCAAGGCCTGGGTCGACAACGCCGGCAACTTCTACGTGCGCGGCAACAACGACATCACCGAGGACGACTGGGTCTACCGCAACGGCGTCGTCGTCTGCGACTCGACCGGCACGTTCGAGGTCGAGCCCGGCTCGGGCGAGTTCTTCGACGACACGGCGTTCACCGACTGCTTCTTCGCGTTCGACGGCAACAGCAGCGGCGCGTTCCTCGTCGGCGGCGTCACCGACGGTCCCGCCGACCAGAACGGCGTGCTCGTGCTGTTCGACGGCTTCGGCAACCGCCGGGTCGTGGCGCGCGAGAGCGACCCGGTCGACCTCGACGGCAACGGCGTCTTCGACGACGACCGGTTCCTCGACATCTTCGGCAACGACGACGCACTGCTGCGCGAGGACGGCTCGATCGTGTTCGTCGCGTCGCTGAAGGACGGCGCCGGCAACGCGGTGTCGAACGGCCTGTTCGTGCTGTCGCCGGCGTCGGCGGGCTGCACGCTGCGCAACGGCACCGGCGTCAACCCGGTCGCCTGCCAGTGCGCGACCCCGCCGCTGCTCGGCACGAACTTCGACGTGACCGTCGCCCCCGGTCCGAACACCGTGCTCACGTTCGTGTTCGCCGGCGTGGCGGCGCTGCCCGCGCCGGTGCCCCTGTTCGGCGGCGAGGCGCTGATCGCGCCGCCGGCCGTGGGCGTGCCCGGCAACCTGACCCACACGATCCCGGTGCCGAACGACATCGGGGTCCTGGGCACCGAGCTGTTCCTGCAGGGCGTGCGTCTCGACGCCGTCGGCGGCGGCCTCACGCTGCAGCCGACCAACGCGCAGGACGTCGTCGTCGGCTTCTGAGCCGGCGGCGCCCCGCAGCGCGACCGCGGCGCGAGAGCCGCCGCGGTCGCGCGCGCGTCCGGCCCGATCAGTGGCCGATCGGCACCGACAGCCGCGGCGTGCCGAGGAACACCGACGACGACGGGTCGAGGTGGAACGACTGGAAGTGCAGCGTCGTCGGGGGGAAGTTCTCGTCGAGCGGCAGGCCCCAGCGCAGGGCCGAGAGCGGCCCGACGACGCCGACGCCGAGAATGCCCAGGAAGCCGTTGACGTTGTCGATCAGCAGGTTGCACCCGGAGCCGAACAACGAGATGCCGCCGATCGGCACGTTGGCGGGCGCCAGGGAGACGGCGAGCAGCGCGAGCGACCCGCTCGGCGCGCCGTAGAGCGTCACGCCGTTGAACTCGTGCCCGATGCGCTGGCTGCTCGGTCGGAAGGCGTCCGGCTCCCACGCGAGGCTCGCCGACGTGCACCCGAAGCCGCCCTGGCTCGGCGAGGGGATCGCGGCGTTGCTCCAGACGTTGCCGCGGATCGGGTGGCTGCCGGTGACGAACTCGGCGCCGACCAGGACGAACGTGCCGTGGTCGTCGTCGAAGCTCGCCGCGGCCTGTCGAACCGAGGTGACGGTCGACGGACCCTGGATGAAGTTGTCGAACGTCACGTAGCGCCCGCGGTAGCCGAGCATGTCCGCGAACAGGACGTTGCCGAAGCGCGCAACCGACAGCCAGTGCGACGTCGTGTTGGTGTCGTAGGCGACGCTGCGCGTCTCGAGCTGCAGGCTGCTGCTGCTCAGGTACCGCGAGTGCGCGTGCGGAAAGCCGAGCGCGCCGCCGACGTAGTCGACGCGCTGCGTGTTGATCTCGTAGCTCTTGATGCCCGTCGTCGGCCCGAGGAGGCCGACGTCGGCGCCGCCGTAGACGACGAGGAAGCGCCCGCCCGAGCCGGCGACGACCGGACCGAGCTTGTGCTCGCCGTTGTTCGGTTCGAGGTCCAAGTAGGCGAGCAGCCGACCGGTCACGCTCCAGATGTCGATGTAGACGTCCCAGTCGTCGCTCGGGTCGTTGCTCTCGACGTACTGGTGCACGACGCACCAGTGGTTGTTGCCGAAGCCGTCCGCGACCTGGTTGACGCGCGGCCGTTCGCAGTCGGTCGTGCTGGCGCCGAGGATCGTTATCGGATTCGCGACGACGCCCTGCGACCGCGTCGACGTCACGCCGGACAGATCGACGTAGAAGGCGCGGCGCTGGCTCTGCGACGTGTTCGCGAACGTCGCGCTGTTCTCGTGCTGGTGCACGACCATGACGCGGTCACTGCCGGTGCCGGCGCGGTTGCCGCCGGCGTCGACGCGCCAGTTGTTGTTCGAGGCGGTCAGCGCGCCGACGCCGGTTCGGAACGCGAGGTCGTTCACGTGGTGGGCGTGCCACCGCACGTTGCGCGTGCTGCCGAAGTCGCGCACGAACGCGCAGACGACGCGCGAGTTGGCGTAGGCGACCGCGCAGCTCGTCGTGCCCCATGACGACGTCAGGTCCGTGAACGCGGTCACGAACAGCGTGCTCGGCAGGTCGTCGTTGGTGCGCATGACCCAGAGGTCGCTGTCGGTCGCCGACACCTGGCGCGCGTAGCAGATCCAGACGTTGTCGGTCGGGCGCTCGTCGTCGCGCAGCACGTCGAGGTCGAGCGGATAGCCGAACGGCTGCCCCCACGTGTTGAGCAGCACGTTGCTGCTCATCAGCGGGTCGACGACCACCGGGAACTGCGCCGACGCGAGCCAGGCGCCGTCGAGCACGAGCTCGAACGAGCCGCCTTCGTAGCGCGTGCGCATCGCCGCGGAGCGCCCCTGCGCGTCGACCGCGGTCGCCGCGCCGTAGGTCAGGATCGGGTCGCCGGCCGCGTCGAAGAACACGACGTCGCCGTGCCGGTCCGCGACCGGCGCCGCGTGCAGCGCCGTGCCGACCTCACCGCGCACGACGAGGTCGCCCGCGGCGGCCGGCCCGCCCGCGATCACGAACGTCTGCTCGAGGCCGTCGAGCAGCACGTCGTAGGCCTCGACGACGCCGCCGTGGTCGTATTCGTAGCGGGTGTCGGACGCCTGCCGGCCGACGGGCGCCGCGCGCGTCGCGAGCTCCTCGCCGCCGACCGTGACCGAGGTCGTCGTCCAGCGGAAGGGCTGGTTGTGCGGGTAATCGGCGCCGAGGAACGGCACGTAGGTCGCGCCGTCGTGGAACGAGACCTTGTAGTCCTTGCCGGCCGCCCAGATCCCGTAGGCGCCGCCCTCCGGGTCGTCGGCCTGCGTGTGGATGCCGACGACCACGTGCGGCGCGGTCCACTCCGGCCCGCCCAGCGCGTCCGTGGCCGGGGCGCCGGCGAGGCGATCCTCGGCGCGCTGGCCGACGGCGCGGTCGACCGGGTCGCGCACGATCGGGCCGCGATCGGCGTCCATCGCGCGCTGCGCGGGTGCGGTGGGAAGAACGGCGGCGAGCGCCAGAACGGTGGCGAGGGCTCTCATCGGGGCTCCTGGATCGGATCTGCTTCGAGGAAGGGAACGGGTCCCTCCGTGCAGTGCCGCGCCACCGCGCGCGGCTCGCGGTCCATCGCCGATTTTTGGCGGCGTCACCGGCGGCGCACCGGCCGGCGCGCACCGGCCGGCGGGCCGGCGATCACGTCGCCGCGACGACCGGCCGGGCGGCCAGCGTGTCGAGGTAGGCGAGCAGTTCGTCGGCCCGGTCGTCCCACGTCGCGCTGCGGAGCAGGGCGTCGCGGTCGCCCGGCGCCTTCGCGCCGCCGACGACCTCGTCGACGCGCCGCAGGAACGCGTCACCGTCGTCGGCGACGTGCACGAACTCGCGGTAGTGCTCGACCTCGGGGAACCACGTCGTGACCACCTCCTGGCCGAGCGCCAGGTACTCCTTGAGCTTGATCGGGTTGCAGCAGCGGATCCAGTCGTTGTCGAGCCACGGCATGATCGAGACGTCGAAGTCGGCGCCGAGGTCGGGGATCTCGGCGTACGGCCGGAAGCCGAGGTGGCGCACGTTCGGGTGCCGCGTCAGGCGGTCCATCGGCAGCGTCGCGTCGCCGATCAGCACCAGCGAGTAGTCCGGCCGCTCGACCGCGAGCCGCTCGAGCAGGTCGAAGTCGATCACGTAGTCGTCGAGGCCGCCGAAGAAGCCGACGATCGGCCGCTCCAGCCCGAGGCCCGCGAGCGCGCCGGTGCGGGGGCGACGGGCGAAGTGCCGCGCGTCGACGCCGTGGTCGAGGAAGTGCGCGCGGTCGCCGGTCCGGCCGCGCTCGCTGTCGAGGAACGCGCGGCTCGAGTAGAGCACGCCGTCGCTGTGCTCGAGCAGGGCGCGCTCGAGGCCCGCGATCAGCCCCTGGTCCGCTTCGCCGAACGCCGAGTGCTTGTCGCTGCGGTTGTAGACGAGCGAGCTGCGCGCCATGCCCTGCACGACGTCCCACGCGGTCGGCACCGTGACGATCACGTGCGGGTCGACGATGCCCAGCCGCTTCGCGACGCGCGCGACCTGGGCGCGGATGCTCCTCGCGTTGAAGGCACGCGCCCGGTCGCTGCCGTAGAACGGGAACAGCACCGGGGTCATGACGGTGAAGCCCGGCGCGTCGGGCAGCGGCCGCCGCACGTGCCGCAGCATGCTCTTCAGCTTGCGCCAGACGCGCCGGAAGGGCAGCGGCGAGCGGCCGGGCATCGGCATGCGCATGCCGATCGAGTTGACGAGCAGCACCTTGCGCTGCTTCGCGACCCGCGTGGCGAGCTGGAAGTCGCTGTGCGCGCGGTTGTGGTACCACCAGTCCTGGCCGCAGAACCAGACGATGTCGCGGACGCTCGACACGCGCGCAGTCTATCGGCACCCGGCGCCGACGAAGCGAGCCCGCCGGGAGACCCGGCGGGCTCGAGCGGCACACGGGCTCGAACCCGCGGTCAGTTGCCGACGCGCAGCGTGACGCCGTTGGTGCGGCGCGCGCCGTCGAACAGCCCCGGCGCGAAGGGATCGAGCACCATGCCCGCGGTGTGCAGTTCGAACCCCGCGAGGTTCGGATCGGGCGGGATCGGCAGCGGCAGCGACATCTGGCCGAGCGGGTCGGTGATGCCGCCGAACAAGAGCGCGCCGAAGGGGTCGAGCGGCATCGTGAAGCCCGGCCCGACGAACGGCAGCGGCACCTCGGGCGCCTGCAGCAGACCGCCGGGGCCGTGGCCGACGACGAACAGACCGAAGCGGTTGGGCTCCGAGACCATCTCGAGGCCGCCGCCCTGGCCGACCGTCGGGTCGCCGAGGAAGAACGCGAAGTCGCCGGTCTCCTGGCCGTTCCGGTCGATGGAGCGGTCGTAGTCGGTCGCCCCGACGTCCGGCGCCTGGCCGACGCCGGCGCCGACCGTGTCGAGCACCTGCTTCGCGCCGCCCGACGCGCCGACGGAGACGCCCTGCACCTTGCCGCCAGAGCTCGTGGGATGGCGGACGAAGCACGGCGCCAGCGTGATCGCCGCGACGCTCGTCGGCAGCGTGATGTCGTTGACGATCAAGCCCTGCTGCTCGAGCTGCTGACGCACGCGGTCGTTGATGGTCTGGCCGGTGTCGCCCGGCATCACCGGCACGACGACCTGGATCCACATCAGCGTCCAGACGCCGTTGACGAGCTTCTGGACCTCGACGTCGACCTGGATCTGGCCGGGCTGCTGGGCCTGCTTCTGCGGGTTGGCCTTCTGCACCTGGCCGCCGTTCTTCTTGACCGCCGGGCCGCCCGCGGGGCCGCCGCCGGGCGCGGGTTCGACCTCCGCCTTGACCCCGGTGATGCCGGTGTCGGTGCTGCCGATGCCGCCGCCGTGCATCAGCGGCGCCCCGCCCGGGCCCGACGTGACGGTGATCTCGGTGCCGTTCTGGGTGACGGTGAAGCCCTGCGCCTGCAGCGCCGCCGCGGCGGCCGTCGCGATCCCGGCCGAGTCCGTGCCCGGCGGCACGTTGATGGGCGTGGTGCCGTAGCCGCCGATCGTGACGCCGAGGCCGCCGGGGCTGCCGTTGCTGGCGGTGCCGGTGGTGGTCTGCCCGGGCTGGACCCCGAAGGTCAGGTGGTTGCCCTGCGCGGCGGCGGTGCCGACGAGCGAGAGGCCGAGGGTGAGGAGAAACGTGGTTCGGATCGAAGTCATCGGTATCAGCTCCTTGCCCCCCTCACCGAGGGGCGGAGCCGGCACCGGAACGCCTTCTCCGAAAAACGCGCGCCGGGCGCGGCGCCCCGCTCAGGGCGCCGAGCGCAGCCGGTGCACGCGGGCGCCGTGCAGGTCGAGCACCGCGTCGCCGTGCTCGTCCAGCCAGCGATCGACCTCGGCGACGTTGTCGTCCGGCAGCTGGTCGACGACCAGGCGCGCGCCGCGCTGCAGCAGGTCGTCCAGCGCCGCGACGTCGAAGCCGTCCGCCGGCAGCACCCAGCCGCGGCGACCCGACTGGTAGAACAGGCTCGGGTTCTCGTAGTTGGTGCGGCGCTGCCACTCGGGGTCGACGGCCGGCCGCGGCTCGCGCACGACGACGAGGTCCCCGGGCCGGGTCAGCGCGCGGATCGACGCGGCGACCTCCATCTGGGGCGTCGCGACGACGCGCGCCCGCCACTCCCGTTCGAACGAGAAGCGCCACGCGCCCTGCGCGACGACGGCGACGCCGAAGAGGGCCCACACGAGCGGGCCGGCGCGGGCGGGCCACGCCCGCGCGACGCACCACGCGCCGAGCAGCGCGGCGAACACGTGGTAGTGCGGGCCGATGCGGTGGTGGTAGCTGTAGCGCAGCGAGACGTACAGGCCGATCGCGACCGTGCCGAGCAGCACCGCGTCGACGCGGTCGAACCGGCGACGGAGCACGAGCAGCGCCAGCGCGAGGCCTCCGACCGCGGACACGCCGTACTGCACGCTGGTCCACGCGAGCTGCGCGTGGATCTTCGGCGACAGCAGGTGGGCGGCGTCCGGGAACTTCGTGTCGCCGTCCGCGAGCACGCCGAAGGTCAGGCCGGTCTCGTCGTACAGCGCCTTGCCGTGCGCGAGCCACGCGCCGACGAGGCCGAGCACGGCCGCGAACGCGAGCCAGAGCCGCGGCTCGCGCAGCCGGGCGGGCGCCAGCAGCGCGGTCCAGCCGAACATCACCATGCCGAGCTGCAGCGCGAGCGGCTTCTGCGCGCCCGCCAGCGCCAGCGCGGCGACGGCGAGCGCGAGGCTGACGCCGCTGCCCGTCGTCAGGTAGCGCACGAACACGCCGAGGCTCGCGATCGCGAACGCGAGGCTCCACGCGTCCGGCATGACGCGCGTCGCGATCAAGATCGTGCCGCCCGCGCCCAGGAACGTCGCGAGCCCGGCGAGGGCGCCGGCCGGGCCGACGCGCAGTTCGAGCAGCCGGTGCAGCGCCAGCGCCGCCCAGACGGTCGCGAGCAGGGCGAGCAGCCGCCCGGGCCACTCGGCGGCGGGGCCGACGACGGCGAGCACGCTCGCGATCGCGAGCTGGTAGGCGGGGAACTCGCACTCGACCGCGCCGTCGGTGTCGCCGCGCCAGTCGACGCGCGGCCGCAGCGGGTCGAAGCCGTCGACGAGGAAGTTGCGCGCGATCGCCTGGGTGTCGCATTCGCGCCAGGACACGCCGATGCCGTGCGGCACGGCGTACCAGGCCAGCACCGCGAACAGCCCGATCACGCCCCACGCGCAGCGTCGCGCGGCGGGGGACGAGGCGGGCACGGACGGGAAGACGGAACCGGCGGACGGGGGCATGTCGACCGGAGGCGGACGAGGCGTGGTGGGGTGGAACGGACGGGTGCCCGGCGCCGGACTCGCCAGCGCCAAGGGCCCCTTCATCTACGCGAGCGGCGCACGACCCGGTCGTCGATTCCCGAACTTCACGCGTCCCGACCCGGTCTTTCGCGGAGTGGCGGGCGGCCCGCCGGGGCGCGAGGTAGCCTGTCGCACGATGCGCGCCGGTGTCGGCATCCTGGCAACGGCTCTGCTCGGCTTCGGCATCGCGGTGGACGCGTGGCCGTGGGTCGTCGACGACGCCTTCATCTCGATGCGCTACGCCGTGCGGCTGGCCGCCGGCGACGGCCTGACCTGGACCGACGGCGAGCGGGTCGAGGGCTACTCCAACCTGTTGTGGGTGCTGCTGACGGCGCTCGGGGCCCGGCTCGGCTGCGACCCGATCACGACGGTGCGCGTGCTCGGCGTCGCCTGCACGGTCCTGACGTTCGCCGTCCTGCTCGGCAGCGACCTGCTGCCGCGCAGCGCGCCGGCGCGGCTGGCGGTGGCGACGACCGCGGCGCTCGCGACGACGTCGACCTGGGCGATCGCCGGCCTCGAAGCCCCGCTCGCGATGCTGCTGCTGGCGCTCGCGATGGCCGGGCTGCGCGCCGGCCTGTCGGGCCCGCCCGAACGGGCCCCGCGAGGCCTGCTGCTCGCCGGCGTCGCGCTGGCGCTGGGCTGCTGGACCCGCCCCGACGGGCCGCTGTGGACCGCCGTCGCCGGCGCGACCGCCTGGTTCGCGAGCGCACCCACCGGCCGCTGGCGCCGGCTCGCGTGGCTCGCCGCGCCCTCGCTCGCCGCCGTCCTGCTGCAGCTCGGCTTCCGCCTCGCCTACTACGGCGACTGGCTGCCCAACACGGGGCGCGCCAAGGTCACCGGCAGCGCGGAGGCGCGCCGCGCCGGTCTCGACTACGCGATCAGCGCCGCCGCGGCGATGCGCGCGCTGCTGGTGCCGGCGGTCCTCGGCGCGCTGACGACGTGGGCTCGGCCGGCGCGGCCGATCCTGGTGTTCGCCACCGCGGCGACCGCCCTGTGGTGGCTCTACGTGCTGCAGATGGGCGGCGACGCGTTTCCGCGCAGCCGCCTGTTGGTGCCGTCGCTGGCACCGCTGACGGTGCTCGCGGCGCACGGCTTCGACCACGTGGCGTCCGGCACGCGCGCGGCGCGCGCGGTGGCGACGGCGCTCGCCCTCGGCAGCATCGTGCTCGCGCGCGTCGACGCCGCCGTCGCCGGCGACGACCCGCGACAGCGGCTGCCGGCGTGGGAGCAGCGCGGCCTCGCCGCAGGCGCGTGGCTCGGCCGCGCCTTCGCCGAAGAACGGCCGCTGCTCGCCGTCGACGCCGCCGGCGCGGTGCCGTTCCGGAGCGGTCTGCCGTGCCTGGACATGCTCGGCTTGTGCGATCGCACGATCGCGACCACGCCGGTGCACGCCGACGGGTTCGTCGCCGGACACAACCGCGGCAACGGCGCCTACGTGCTGTCGCGCCGCCCCGACCTCGTGATGTTCGGGCTGCCGCCCGGGGGCGCGCAGCCGCAGTGGCCGGGCGGCTGGCAGATGGAGCGGGACCCGGGTTTCCTGCGCGACTACCGCGTGCTGGTCTGCGAGACCGACGGCCCGGAGCCGCTGCGCCTCACGCTGTGGGCGCGCCTCGACGGCCGCGTCGGCGCGCGCCGCGAAGGCGGCCGGGTCACGGTGCCGGGCTACTGGCTCGGCAGCCACCGGCAGCCGTACGCCTTCTCGGTGCCGCCGGCCGACGCCGCCGAGGCCGAGCGCCGCGCGGCCGACATGCAATCGGGCATCGCGTGGTGGACGGAACCGGGCGTCGTCGCCGCGCTGCGCGCCGACGGCGCGGTCGTCGGCCGCGTGCGCCGGCCGGGTCGGCACGTGCTCTCGCGGCTGCCGCTCGAGCCGGGTCGCTACGCGGTGCGCGGCGAGGACCTGCCGGCGGGCGTCACCGC
>CALKYL010000126.1 GCA_938003515.1 uncultured bacterium | reverse complement strand
GTCCTCGCACGGCCCGGGCACGAACACGGCCGGCGGCGGCGCCGCGGGCGCCGGGTCCGGCAGCAGCAGCAGCGACGGCGGCAGGCACGCCCGCAACCCGGCCGGGTCGGGGCGGCCGTCGGGCAGGCCGGCGGCGAGCAGGGTCACGAGGGGGGGAAGGACGAACGGCGCTACGATCACGGTCACTCCTTGGTCGATGACGCGCCCGACGATCCCCGCGGCCGCTGAACCGCCCCTGAGCGCCGCCGCAAGCCTTGCGAATTCCGGCGGATCGGCGCATGAGCCCGACATGCGGCCGCCGGCGGCCGGCCCTGTTATCCTCGCACTGCCATGAAGGTCACGAGCATCCAGCCCACCCCGAACCCGAACGCCTTCAAGTTCCTGGTCGACCGGCCGATGGCGAAGGCCGGCCAGACGCGGTCCTACGCCGAGCCCGAGCAGGCCCAGAGCGACGTGCTCGCGCAGGGCATGTTCGCGATCCCGGGGGTCGAGACCCTGTTCTTCTGCGACAACTTCGTCACCGTCAGCATGACCGCCGACGCGGACTGGCGCGCCGTCGCCGAGCAGGTCACGAGGCTGCTCGAGAGCCACGAAGGGGCCGACGACGCGGGGACCGACGGCCAGGAGGCCGCGCTCGCCGACGCCGATCCGCTGGCGAAGCTTCCGAAGGGCGGCGACCCGGCGCTTCTGTCGAAGATCAACGCGCTGCTCGACGACCGGGTGCGGCCCGCGCTCGCCGGCGACGGCGGCGGCCTGCAGGTGATGGGCCTCGAGGGCAAGACGCTGTTCATCCGCTACCAGGGCGCGTGCGGTTCGTGCCCGTCGTCGACCGCCGGCACGCTGATGGCGATCCAGAACCTCCTGCAGAGCGAGGTCGACGACGAGCTGGTCGTGACGATGTCGTGAGTGCTGCGTGAGCGCCGCGCCGATCCCCTGTCCGTGGTGCGGCTCCCGGCGCGGCGTCGTGCACGTGCACGGCCACGGCCAGTGCGCCAACTGCGGCACCAACGTCGAGCCCTGCTGTGCTGGCGACAGCCCGAACGACGCGGCGACGACGGCCCCGGAGGACGGCGCCGCGGCTGCGCCGGCGACCGATCTGTTCCCGCGGCTGTTCACGGACCTCGGCGGCAGGAGCGCGACGGTGACCACCGACGCGCTGCTCTTCGCCTTGGGCCACCGGCTCGACGCCGACCTGGACGAAGCCCGGCTGGTGCTCGAGGCGGCGGAGCGCGTCGGCATCGTGCGCACGCCGCGGCCCGGCGTGCACCGCCTGCAGCTCGTTGACCCCCCCGCGGAGCCCGCCTAGGCTGCGCGGCGTCCGCGCCGGAGTGGCGGAATCGGCAGACGCACGGGTTTCAAAAACCCGCGCCGCAAGGCATGCGGGTTCGAGTCCCGCCTCCGGCACCAGCTCCCGCCCCGCGCGCTCGGGCGCGATCGGGCACGTCGCGCAGCTCCCGAGGGCCGGTGTCCTGGACGGCCCCTGGTTCCTGGCCCGCGCCCTCAGGAGGCTGGCCACATCGTGGACAGCCTCCTAGGGCCCGGGCGCGCCGAGCAGCCGCGCGACCGTCTGTTCGCGCAGCATGGCCGCCTTCCGGTCCTGACCCAGCAGGTCGAGCACCTCGGCGAGCACCGCGCACACGGTCGGCGTCGGCCCGAGCGCTTCGGCCGCGACGCGGGCGGCGCGCTAGGCGCGCTCGCGCTCGCCCGCCCGCGCGAGCTCGCGGGCGACCAGCAGCAGCGTGCCCTGCAGCGGACACGTCGCGAGCAGTTCGCGCGGTTCGACCGCGCCGGGGTGCGCCGTCAGGAGCTCCGCGATGCGGTCGAGGCCCGCCGGCGACCGGGTCGCGCCCCAGACGCGTACGGCCTTCTGGTGCTCGCCCGCGGCCCGGTGCACGTCGCCGAGCAGCAGCTGGCCGGCCGGATCGTCGGGGTCGGCCTTCTGCAGCTTCTTCGCCAGCGCGCGCGCGCGGTCGAGCTCGCCGGCGGCGACGGCCGCTTCGCCGCCGGCCACCAGCCGATCGACCCAGCGCTGCCGCTCGCGCACGCGCACCGCCGGCGGCGCGTGCTTCGCGACCTTCTCCTGCAGCTCGAGCACCTCGTCGGCGGAGCCCTCGGCCTCGGCGAGGTCGCGCAGGGTCGACAGCAGCCGGTGGTCCGTCGGGAAGCGGCGCACCGCCTGCTCCGCCTCGCGTCGGAGCGTCGCCGGCAGCACCTCGCCCTGGCGCTGCAGCGCCGCGAGCCGCAGCTGCAGCAGCGAACGCACGAGCTCGTCGGGCAGGCCCGGCTCGACGACGCGCGCGAGCCAGCCGAGCGCCTCGTCGACGCGGCCGTGCTCGAGACCCTGCCGCGCCAGCTTGAGGTTCGCGTCCTGGACGACGTGCGGGTAGCGATCGGGCAGCGGTCCGCGGTAGCGCGCGACCTTGCGGAACAGGTCGCGGCTCTTCCTGCTGTCCAGGCCGACGAGCGCCGCGGTCGCCTGCAGGTGCCGGCCGAGCGCCGCCTCGGCGCGCATGTCGCGGACCCGGCGACGCAGCAGCCAGACCGCGAACAGGGCGCCGAGCGTGAACACGACCAGCATCAACAGGATGCGGCCGATCGTCGTCTGCAGCATCGGCTCGACGACGCGCACGCCGAGGTCGACGAGCTTGAGCACGACGTCGAGCGCCGGCCCGAACAGCGCCAGCAGCAGCACGAACGGCAGCGCGTAGACGAGCACGCGCAGCCACGGGTTCTTCGGCAGGATCGCGCGCACCGGCGCCCACAGGCCCCTGCGGATCGTGTCGCCGACCCTACCCATCGCCGCCTCCCGCGCCGCGCGCGTCGTGCAGCGCCCGCGACAGCGTCAGCCGGAGATTGGGCTCCTTCTCGCGGTCGTGCAGGCCCTGCAGCGCCGCGGTCGCGGCGACGCCGCCGAGCTCGCCGAGCGCGCGCGCGACCTGCACGCGGCGGTTGTTGAGGCGGGACACGAGGCCGGCGCCGACCTTCTCCAGCCAGCCGGAATGCTCGTAGGCGGCGACGAGCGGAGGCACGGCGGCGTCGCCGATCCCGACCAGGACCGCGCGCAGCTGGTCGTCGAGCGGCGTCGCCTGCGGCCCGAACGCGTCGGCGACGTGCGCCGCCGCGGCGGCCCCGCCGTGCACCAGCACCCCCGCCAGCCGCGCGCGCGCGGGTTCGGGCCGCTCGGGATCCGCGTAGGCGGAGAGCACGTGCTCGAGCACGCCCTTGCCGAGATCGCGCAGCGCGCGCTCGGCGGTGCCGGCGAGCGACTCGTCGGCGAGGCCCTCGATCAGCGTCTTGGTCAGCGTGCGGGTCGGCCCGCGGCGCAGCATCACCTCCACCAGCACGTCCGGCGCGGCCGCGCCGGGCACCGCCGCGAGCAGCGCCTCGTCGCGGTAGAACGTCGGCTCGAGCAGCAGCGACTCGGCGACGAA
>CALKYL010000125.1 GCA_938003515.1 uncultured bacterium | reverse complement strand
CCTGCAGCCCGAGGTTCTCGCGCGCGATCGCGAGCCGGCGCTGGGCCGCGCCCAGGTCGACGTAGGCTCGCGCGACCTCGGCGGTGACCGAGAGCGCCGCGGCGCGCACGTCGGCCTCGCTGGCGGCGAGGTCGGCGTCGGCGGCCTCGACCGAGCGGCGCACCCGTCCCAACAGGTCGAGCTCCCAGGCGGCGTCGAAGGTCACCTGGTGGATGTCGGTGCGCGGGATGAACGCGCCGAACGGGGTGTTGCGGCTCTCGTCGCGGTAGGTGTAGCTGCCGTTCGCGTCGACCGACGGCACGCGGTCGGCGGCGGCGACGCCGCGCTGGGCGCGCGCCGACGCGAGCCGCGCGAGGCTCGCGCGCAGGTCGAGGTTCTGCGTCAGCGCGCGTTCGACCAGTTCGGTCAGGGTCGGGTCGTCGAACGCGCGCCACCACGCGTCGTCGGCCGGCGCGCCGTCGACGAGGCCCGCCGTGCGGGTCTCGTGGAACGCCGCCGGCAGGTCGAGCGTCGGCGCCTCGTAGTCGGGCCCGACGGTGCACGCGGGCGCCAGGCAGAGCGCGGCGAGCGCGAACGCGAGCCGCTGGGTCGGGATCGTGGCGGTCATCAGACGAGCTCCGGGACGGGTTCGTTGGCCTTCGCCGAGGAGTCCGCGAGCGGATCGCCGGCCTCGGCGGCCGCCTTGTGGTCGGCGGCGAGCAGCAGGTAGAACACCGGCACGACGAACAGCGTGAACACCGTGCCGATCGCCATGCCGGCGACGAGCACGATGCCGATGCTGTTGCGGGCCGCGGCGCCGGGACCGGCGACGAACACGAGCAGGATGTGCCCGAAGATCGTCGCCGCGGTGGTCATGAGGACCGGCCGCAGCCGCGTCGCGGCGGCTTCGCGCAGCGCGTCGAGCTTGGCGAGGCCGCGCTGCTGCAGCGTGTTGGCGAACTCGACGATCAGGATGCCGTTCTTGGCGATAAGGCCGACCAGCGTGATCAGGCCGACCTGCGTGTAGACGTTGATCGTCACGGTCGCGGCCGGCAGCTGCACGCCGAGGAACGGGAACAACAGCGCCGCCGAGATCGTCAGCGGGACCGAGCCGAGCAGCACGATCAGCGGGTCGCGGAAGCTCTTGAACTGCGCGGCGAGCACCAGGTAGACGAGCAGGATCGCGAAGCCGAGCGTCGTGACCAGCGCCGATCCCTCGGTGCGGATCTGGCGCGATTCGCCGGCGTAGTCGAGCGTCACGCCGGGCCCGGCGACCGCGCGCGCCGCCTGCTCGAGCACGACGAGGCCCTCCTCCTTGGTCACGCCGGGGGCGAGGCCGCCGAAGATCTTGACCGCGTTGCGCTGCTGGAAGCGGTTGAGCGTGCGCGGCGCCGCGATCTGCTCGATCGTGACGAACGACGACACCGGCACGAGCTCGCCTTCGGGCGTCTTGATCTTGAGGTCGAGCAGCGGGCCGACGGTCGCGCGGTCCTCGCGGCCGATCTGCGGGATCACCTTGTAGCTGCGGTCGAACCAGTTGAAGCGGTTGACGTAGCCGCCGCCGAGCAGCGCGCCGAGCTCGCGGCCGACGGTCGCGAGGTCCATGCCGAGGTCGGCGACGCGTTCGCGGTCGACCTGGACGCGCGCCTCTGGCCGGTCCACCTTGAGGTTGGTGTCGACGTAGAAGAACTTGCCGCTCTGCCAGCCGGCGCCGACGACGGCCATGGTCGTCTGCAGCAGGCTCTCGAGCGGCTGGCTGCTCTGCAGCACGAGCTCGACGTCGTGCTGGCCCGACGTCGGCAGCGGCGGGTCGAGCCGCGGGAAGACGCGCACGCCCGGCACCATCGAGACCATGCCGAACAGCTGCGGATACAGCTCCTGCGTCGCGCGCTGGCGCTGCTTCCAGTCCTTGGCGACCATGCCGCCGAAGCCGCCCCAGTCCGCGACCAGTGACCACATGAAGCGCGTTTCGTCGAGCTGGTTGACCGCGGCGACGACCTCGCGCGACGCCGCGTCGACCGCCTCGAGGGTCGCGTCGGGCGCGACGTCGAAGAACAGGCTGACGTGGCTCTGGTCCTCGATCGGCGCGAGCTCGCGGTTCGACCCCTGGTAGAGCGGATACGCCGCGAGGGCGACCAGCAGCGCCGCCGCGACGACCGCCCAGCGGATCGCGAGCGCGCCGTCGAGCAGCCGCGTGTAGACGTCGCGGATCCGGTCGAACACGGAGTTGACCAGGTTGGTCAGCCGGGGCTGCTTGTCGTGCGGGCTGACGAACCAGGCGCTCATGATCGGCGAGAGCGTGATCGCGACGAAGCCGGACACGAGCACCGCGGCGGCGAGCGTGATCGCGAACTCGAGGAACAGCGCCCCGGTCAGCCCGCCCTGGAAGCCGATCGGCGTGTAGACCGCGGCAAGCGTGATCGTCATCGCGATGATCGGACCGACGAGCTCGCGCGCGGCCTCGGCGGCGGCGGCGAGCTTGCCCTTGCCCATGCGCACGTGGCGCTCGACGTTCTCGACGACGACGATCGCGTCGTCGACGACGAGGCCGACCGACAGCACGATCGCGAGGATCGTCAGCAGGTTCAGCGAGAAGCCGAACGCGGCCATGACGACGGCGGCGCCGATCAGCGACACCGGCATCGCGACCAGCGGCACCAGCGCGGTGCGCACCGAGCCGAGGAACAGGAACACGATCAACCCGACGATGCAGATCGTCTCGATCAGCGTGATCGAGATCTCGTGCAGCGCGTCGCGCATGAACACCGTGCCGTCGTAGGCGAGCTCCATCTCGAGGTCGGGCGGCAGCCCGGCCCGCAGCAGGTCCATCTCGGCCACGAGGGCGGCCTGCACGTCGATCTCGTTTGCGCCGACCAGCGGCCAGACGCCGAGATAGACGGCCGGCTTCTGGTTGTACTTCGCCATGAAGTCGGCCTCCTCGGCGCCGAGCTCGACCCTGGCGACGTCGCTCATGCGCACGATCGCGCCGTCGCGGTCGCGCACGATCAGCTGCTCGAACTCCTCGACCGAGCGCAGGTCGGTGTCGGCGAGCAGGTTGACCTGCACCAGGTTGCCCTTGGTCTGGCCGACGGCGGCGAGGTAGTTGTTGCGCTGGATCGCCGCGTAGACGTCGCCCGGGGCGAGCCCGAGCGCCGCGAGCTTGTCGGGGTCGATCCAGACGCGCATCGCGAGCGGCCGGCCGGCTTCGACGGTGACCCGCTGCACCCCGGCGATCGTGCCGAGCTGCGGCTGCACGTTGCGCACCAGGTAGTCGGTCACCTGCGAGAGCGAGCGCTGCTCGGACGTGAAGCTGATGTAGAACGACGCGTAGGGCCGGTCGGCGCGCTGCACGTCGATCGTCGGCGGCTCGGCCTCGGACGGCAGCTCGCTGCGCACCTGTTGCAGCCGCGCGGTGACCTCGGCGAGCGCCTTGGTCGTGTCGTAGCCGAGCTCGAGCCGGATCGTCACGATGCTGACGCCCTGCCGGCTCTCGGACTCGATGTGGTCGATGCCGCCGAACGCCGACACGGCGCGTTCGATCGGCGTCGTCAGGAAGCCGCGCACCGTCTCGGCGCTGGCGCCCGTGTAGACCGTCGTGATCAGCACCGAGGCGCTGTCGAGCGACGGATACTGCTGCACCGGCAGCGTCGTCGTCACCCGGACACCGACCAGGATCAGCATCAGGTTGACGACCAGCGCCAGCACCGGGTGCCGGACGAACACGTCGGTGATCGCCTTCATCGCGGATCCCCCTGCGCCGGCTGCGCGGCCTCGCCGTCCTTCGGCAGCATCACCAGCACGCCTTCGCGCAGCTTGAACGAGCCGGCGGTCGCGACCCGCTCGCCGGCCTCGAGGCCGGACTCGATCACCACCTCGTCGCCGAGCGTCGTGCCGCTGATGACGCGTCGTTCGTGCGCGCGCAACTTGCCCTCGGGGTCGGGCTCGAGCACGAACACGCTGCTGCCCGCCGGGCCGCGGCGCAGCGCGCTGACCGGGACGACCGCGACCTCGCGCGGCTTCGCGACCGGCACGCGCACGCGCACCGACGCGCCGGGTCGCGGCAGCGGGTCGAGCCCGCGCAGCTCCGCGCGCACCTGGGTGTTGCGGGCCGCGACGTCGACGCGGGCGTCGAGCGCGACGATCGTCGCGTGCACCGGCGGCTCGCCGGCCGCGGGCACGACCTCGATCTCGACGCCCTCGGAGAGCCGCGTCGCGACCTCCTGGGTCACCGAGAAGTCGACGTGCACGGCGTCGTCGACGCCCTGCAGCGTCGTGATCTGCGTGCCCGGCTCGAGGTACTGGCCGAGGTGCAGGTCGACGAAGCCGACGCGCGCCCGGAACGGCGCGTAGAGCCGCTTCTGCTCGACGATCGCCTCGAGCCGTTTGACGTTCGCGACCGCCATGTCGCGCTCCGCGCGCGCGCGGTCGACGTCGGCGGCCGACGCGCCCTGGCTCTCGAGCGCGCGCTCCATGCGGCCGAGCATCGTCTCGGCGAGCCGGGCCTCGGCCTGGAGCGCGAGCAGCTGCGCCTGCTCGACCGCGACGTCGAGCTCGACGAGCAGCGCGCCCTGCTCGACGATCTGGCCGGTCTCGAGCGCGACCGCCGCGACCGTGCCGGGCAGCTCGTTCTTCAGCGTGATCGAGCGCAGCGCGCGCACCGTGCCGATCGCGGTGGTGGTCTTGGTGTAGGGCGCGAGCCGCACGAACGCGGCCTCGGCCGCTTCCGCGGGTTCGGGCATCGAGGCGGCGGCGGCGGCGGCGCCGGCCTGCTGGCCTTGCTTCAGGAGCCAGAGGCCATAGGCCGCGCCGGCGATCGCGGGGGCGTCGCGCGGCGGCGGTTTGGAGGTGTCGGCCGACGCGCGGCCGCTGGCGATCGTGCCGAGCAGCAGCACGGAGCCGAGGGCGCGGCGGAGGAAGGTCGAGACTCGGGAGGGGGCCATGGGAGCAGGGCGCCGGCGTAGACCGGTCGTCTGGTCGCGGAAGGGGTTCGGGGAGCAGAGTGCGGGGGAGGTGCAGCCGTCACACCCGGTCGCACAGACGCCGGGACGCGGCCGCTTTCGACAGCGGACTCAGGCCCGATTCGGGCGGGCCGCGTCGCGCGCCGGGGCGCCGAGCAGGCTGTCGAAGACGAACACGAGGAAGTCGTTGAGTGGTCGGATGTTGCGCTCGATCTGCATGCGGACGGCGGCGCCCTCCCAAAGCATCACGAGCACGTTGGCGAGGCGGTCCGGGTCGTGCGCCGGGTCGATCTCGCCCGCAGCCTGGCCCTCGCGGACCACTTGTGCCAGCAGGCCGCTCCACATCTGGTAGCAGCTCTTGACCGCGGCGTGCACCGGCTCGCTGAGGCTGGCGGTCTCGAGCGCGAGCTTCGGGATCAGGCACTCGATCGTCGGCCCGCTCGCGGCGCACTCGTCGCGCGTGTGCTCGAACACGGCACGCAAGCGCTTCACTGCGCTTGTTTTACGGTCGCCGAGCAGCGGCCGGAGCTCCGCCAGGTACTCGTCGCGGGCGCGCTCGATCAGCACCACCCCGAACTCCTCCTTGGAGCCGAAGTAATGATAGAACGAGCCCTTGGGAACGCCGGCCTGCAGCAGGATCTCGCTGAGGCCGCAGCCGTTGAAGCCCTTCTTGCCGAACAGCTCGGCGCCGGCGGCCAGGATGCGCTCGCGGGTGTCGGCGTCGCGCGTGGTGGCGTCTTGGGAGGCGGGGTTCATGAGTAGACCGGTCGGTCTATACCGGGCCGCCATGCGCGGTGCAAGCGTGCCGCGAACGGAATCCTGCCCGGGCTACCCGTGCGCCGCCCAGCACGCCGCCGCGACCGCGAGACCGGCGACGTAGAGCCAGCCGAACACCGTCTTGTTGTGCTCGGCGAGCCAGCGCGGCAGGTAGATGTCGAAGTTGGGCGCGCGGTCGGCGGTGTGGCGGGCGGCGACCGCCGTCAGGGGGCACGTCCAGCCGTTGCCGGCGAGCACCGCGACCTCGACCAGCACGAGGCCGGCGAGCCCGAGGGTCCAGGCCCAGGCCCCGAGGACCGCCGCGACGGGGATCGCGACGATGGCGCCGGCGAACACGGCCCAGATCGCGGTGTGCACCAGCTTGATCGCGGTCAGCTTCATCGCGCAGCACGAGACGGCCGGCAGCAGCATGCGGTCCCCGGCGGGGGCGGACAATGCCGCATCCCGGCCGCCGCGGGCGTGCGAAGATCGCCCCATGCCCGGCTCCGGTTCGCTCGCCCAGGACCCCGCACCCGTCGTGCGCCTGCGCCGCGTGCAGAAGTCCGTGCACGAAGGCGGTTCCGAACGGGTCGTGCTCGCGGGGATCGATCTCGACGTGGCGCCGGGGGAGGCGGTCGCGGTGCTCGGCCGCAGCGGGTCCGGCAAATCGACCCTTCTCAACCTGATCGCCGGCATCGACGACGCCGACGGCGGCGCGATCACGACGGCCGGCGTCGACGTGGTCCGGGCCGACGAGCGCGCGCGCGCGCGGCTGCGCACGCGCGCGCTCGGCTTCGTGTTCCAGTCGTTCCACCTGCTGCCGACCCTGACCGTCGGCGAGAACGTCGCGCTGCCGCTCGAGCTCGCCGGCGTCGGGGCGCGCGAGGCCGCCTTGCGGGTCACCGAACTACTGCGGCGCGTGGGGCTCGACGACCGCACGCACGCGGGCCGGCAGGCGCTGTCCGCCGGCCGAGCGCAGGGAGGAGGCGGTCGAGCGCGTCGCCTCCGCCGAGGGACGCTACGAGTGCTCGGTGCGCCTCGACGGCAGGATCTCCAAGCGCAAGTACAAGCGGCACTTCGACGCGGTCCAGGCGGCGGTCGCCGCGATCCCGGAGCGCGAGCTCGCCGCCCGGCTCGCCGACGGCGGCGTGACCGTCGACATCGACGGCGAGAGCTTCGAGGTCGAGCCCGAGGAGGTGCTCACCGAGCGGACCGCGGCCGAGGGCCTCGAGATCTCCGAGGGCGACGGCTGGTGCGTGGCGCTGGCGACGGAGCTCGACGCCGAGCTGCGCCGCGAGGGCTTCGTCCGCGATCTGGTGCGCAAGATCCAGGACCTGCGCAAGCGGATCGACCTCAACGTCGAGGACCGGATCGAGCTCACCTACGCCGCCGACGACGGCGTCGCCGGCGCGATCGAGGCGTACCGCGACTACAACGCCCAGGAGGTGCTGGCGCTCGAGGTCGCGCGCGCCGAGTCA
>CALKYL010000124.1 GCA_938003515.1 uncultured bacterium | reverse complement strand
GCAACCCGGCGACGATCATGACCGATCCCGAGATGGCGGATCGGACCTACGTCGAGCCGATCACGCCGGACGTGGTCGCGAAGATCATCGAGGAGGAGCGCCCGGACGCGATCCTGCCGACGCTCGGCGGCCAGACCGCCCTCAACTGCGCGATGCAGCTGCACGACCAGGGCGTGCTGACGAAGTTCGACGTCGAGATGATCGGCGCGCGCCCGGAGGCGATCGTCAAGGCCGAGGGCCGGCTCGAGTTCCGCGACGCGATGGAGAAGATCGGGCTGCAGTGCGCGCGCTCGCGCCTCGCCTACTCGATGACCGAGGCGCGCGCGGCGCTCGACGAGATCGGCCTGCCGTGCGTGATCCGCCCGGGCTTCACGATGGGCGGCAGCGGCGGCGGCATCGCCTACAACCTCGAGGAGTTCGAGGACATCTGCGCGCGCGGGCTCTCGCTGTCGCTCAACAGCGAGATCCTGATCGAAGAGTCGATCGTCGGCTGGAAGGAGTTCGAGCTCGAGGTCGTCCGCGACAGGAACGACAACTGCATCATCGTCTGCTCGATCGAGAACTTCGACGCGATGGGCGTGCACACCGGCGACTCGATCACGGTCGCGCCCGCGCAGACGCTGAGCGACCGCGAGTACCAGCTGATGCGCGACGCGGCGCTCGCGTGCCTGCGCGAGATCGGCGTCGACACCGGCGGCAGCAACGTGCAGTTCGCCGTCAATCCGCGCGACGGGCGCATGATCGTCGTCGAGATGAACCCGCGCGTCAGCCGCAGCTCGGCGCTGGCGAGCAAGGCGACGGGGTTCCCGATCGCGAAGATCGCGGCCAAGCTCGCCGTCGGCTACACGCTCGACGAACTCGACAACGACATCACGAAGATCACGAAGGCGTGCTTCGAGCCGACGATCGACTACTGCGTCGTCAAGTTCCCGCGCTGGGCCTTCGAGAAGTTCCCGACCGCCGATTCGGTGCTGACGACGCAGATGAAGTCGGTCGGCGAGTGCATGGCGATCGGCGCGACCTTCAAGGAGGCGATGCAGAAGGCGCTGCGCGGGCTCGAGACGGGCCGCAACGGCTTCGGCAACGTGCCGGGACGGCCGCACTGCCGCCCGGAGGACTTCGACGCCGAGTCGATCCGACCGCACCTCGCGACGCCGCGCGCCGACCGCATCGACTGGATCCGCTCGGCGCTGCTGGCCGGCATGCCGGTCCAGGAGATCCACGACTACACGCGCATCGACCCGTGGTTCCTCGACCAGCTGGCGGCGCTCGTCGCGCACGAGGCCGAGCTGACGGCGGCCGCGGCGGCGGGTCTCGACGGGCTGACCGAGGACCTGCTGCGCCGGACCAAGCAGCTCGGCTTCAGCGACCGGCAGATCGCCGCGGCGCTGACGGCCGCCGGCACCCGCACGACCGAGTGGGACGTGCGCGCGCGGCGCAAGCGCCTCGGCGTGGTCCCGGTCTACAAGCGCGTCGACACCTGCGCGGCGGAGTATCCGAGCACGACGCCGTATCTCTACTCGACCTACGGCGGCGTCGAGGACGAGGTCGACGGCGGGCGCGCCGCCGACGGCGATCGGAAGCAGCGGGTCGTCGTGCTCGGCGGCGGCCCCAACCGCATCGGCCAGGGGATCGAGTTCGACTACTGCTGCGTGCACGCGGCGCTGGCGCTGCGCGAACTCGGCTTCGAGACCGTCATGGTCAACAGCAACCCGGAGACCGTGTCGACCGACTTCGACACGTCGGACATGCTGTTCTTCGAGCCGCTGACGCACGAGGACGTCATGAACGTCGTCGACCGGCTCGAGCCGCGCGGCGTCATCGTGCAGTTCGGCGGCCAGACGCCGCTCAACCTCGCGCGCGGCCTGCAGGACCACGGCGCGCCCCTCGTCGGCACCAGCGTCGACTCGATCGACACCGCCGAGGACCGCGACCTCTTCAGCAAGCTGATCACGAAGCTCGGCATCGACCAGCCGCCGAACGGCATGGCCGCGACCGCCGACGAGGCGCTCGCGGTCGCGGCGCAGATCGGCTACCCGGTGCTCGTGCGGCCGAGCTTCGTGCTCGGCGGCAGGGCGATGGAGATCGTCTACGACCGCGACGCGCTGCTCGGCTACATGGAGCGGCACCGCTCGTTCTCGGAGGACCGGCCGCTCCTGGTCGACAAGTTCCTCGACGCCGCGATCGAGGTCGACGTCGACGCCATCAGCGACGGCGAGGACGTCGTCATCGGCGGGATCATGGAGCACATCGAGGAGGCCGGCATCCACTCCGGCGACTCGAGCTGCTCGCTGCCGCCGTACACGCTGTCGGACGGCATCATCCAGGAGATCGCCGAGAAGACCCGTCAGCTCGCGCGCGCGCTGAACGTCATCGGGCTCATGAACGTGCAGTGGGCGGTGCGCGGCCCCCGCGTCTTCATCATCGAAGCCAACCCGCGCGCGTCGCGCACGGTGCCCTTCGTCAGCAAGGCGATCGGTCAGCCGCTCGCCAAGATGGCCGCCCGGCTGATGCTCGGCGAGAAGCTGAAGGACGTCGGCATCGTCGAACGGCTCGAACCGCCGTTCTTCTCGGTCAAGGCGCCGGTCTTCCCGTTCAACAAGTTCCAGGGCGTCGACACCGTGCTCGGCCCCGAGATGAAGTCGACCGGCGAGGTCATGGGCATCGACCAGCGCTTCGGTTCGGCCTTCGCGAAGGCGATGGTCGGCGCCGGCAACACGCTGCCGAAGGACGGCAAGGTGTTCGTGTCGGTGCGCGACGAGGACAAGCGGCTGATCCTGCCGCTGATCGACCGGCTGCACGCGCTCGGCTTCGAGATCGTCGCGACCAGCGGCACGGCGCGCGCGCTGCAGAACGCGGGCATCCCCGTGCAGCGCGTGTTCAAGATCCACGAGGGAAGGCCGCACGTGCTCGACCTCGTCGTCAACCGCGAGGTCCGCCTCATCGTCAACACGCCGAGCGGGCGGCGCGAGCGCAGCGACGACCGGCTGATCCGCAGCGCCGCGGCGAGCCACCGCATCCCGTGCATCACGACGCTGGCCGCGGCGTCGGCGACGATTCAGGGGCTCGAGCACTGGCTGAAGCGGCCGCTGTCGGTCGCGCCGCTCCAGGACCACCACCGGCGCTTCGCCGACGCCGCGACGAGCGGGAAGACCTGATCGCCCGATCGCCGGGCGTGCGCGAAAGCCCGCGCGCGACTCGCGAGCGGCGTGGCGGTCGTCTAGCATGTCGGTGGAGAACGCCATGTCCGAAGCCCCCAGCCACGATTCCGCCCTCGCCAAGGATGTCGCCGCCTACTGCCTCGAGCAGGTCCAGGAGCCGCAGCAGAAGCGCTCGTCGTTCCCGAGCTCCGAGCTGTGGGCCGCGGTCTCGAAGACCGGCACCGCGCTGTGGCTCGACACCGGTGACGTCGACGCCGCCCGCGAGCTGTGGGTGCGCGAGTTCGTCGCGCTCACGACCAACAACACGCTGCTCAACAAGGAAGTCCAGAAGGGCATCTACGACGAGCTCGTGCCCGGCACCGCGAAGCTCCTGAAGCAGAAGAAGGTGACCGGAGACGCGGTGGTCCAGGAGATCGCCTTCGTGCTCAACGCCGTGCACGGCCTCAAGCTCGTGCGCACCTTCGACGCCGACGTCTCCGTCGAGCTGCACACCGCGATCTCCAACGACGCCGAGGCGAGCTACCGCTACGGCAAACGCTTCCACGCGATCTGCCCGGACCGCTTCATCGTCAAGGTGCCGCTGACGCCGGCCGGCCTGCTCGCCGCGCGGCGGCTCAGCGACGACGGCGTGCGGCTGAACTTCACCCTCGGCTTCTCGGCGCGGCAGAACCGGCTGATCGCGCAGCTCGCGCGGCCCACCTGGTGCAACGTCTTCATGGGCCGCATCAACGCGTTCTTCTCCGACAACGAGCTCGGCGACGGCAAGAACGCCGGCGAGAAGGCGACGCTCGCGAGCCAGCGGGGCGTGCGGCGGCTCGCGAAGCAGGGCGGCCCGAAGGTCAAGCAGATCGGCGCGTCGATGCGCAACGGTCAGCAGGTCGCCGACCTGCTCGGGCTCGACGTCTTCACGATGCCGACCGGCGCCGCGAAGGGCTACCTCGACATGAAGCCGGATCCGAAGAAGGTCGCCGACCGGACCGGCGGCGACCCGGACGTCTCCTACGCGAAGGGCGTCGACCCGAAGGCCGAGAAGTTCGGCTGCTTCTGGGACATCGACCAGGGCTTCGAGAAGGCCGCCGCGGCGGCGGCGAAGCTCGACCCGAAGCGGGCCACCGCCGCCGACGTGCTCGGCACGCTGAAGGAGCACGGCGCGGGCGACCTGTTCCCGCAGCTGTCGGTCGAAGACGGCACCCGGGTCGCCAAGGAGGGCAAGATCCCGGTCTACAAGTCGTGGCGCGACCGCGTGCAGAAGGGCACCGCCAGCTGGGACGGCATCCTGACCGCCGCGGCGCTCGCGAGCTTCACCCAGGACCAGACCGCGCTCGACGACCGCATCCGCGGCCTCGTCTGATCGGGGTCTCGTCGGGTCCGGCCCGCGCCGTCGCGCCGGGCGCCAGGTTCTCGGGAACCGGCGCCGCCGAACCGCATTCTCGCGCGCGTTGCCGCGGCGATGCCCCGCCGGCCGTACGATCCGACGGACCGTGCGATCCGGCCGGCGGCGATCCGAAGCCGCGGTCGCGCCGTTGGCATCGCCGCAGACCTCCCCGGAGACCGTCCATGTACCGTCAGAACGTCCGCTCTTTCGCCCTGCTGGCGCCCTTGACCCTGGCCGTCGCGCTGTCGGCCCAGGGCATCCCGATCGGCTTCGAGGAGCAGTACGCGCTCGCGCCGGACCGGGCGGCCGTGGTCGCCAACCTGATCCCGGGCACCGAGGACTGGTACTACTACCACTGCCGGGAGCGCCTCGACGCGCGGGACTTCGCGGCCGTGCGGGCGGTCCTGCCGACCTGGATCGAGCGGCACGGGCGCACCGACCGCGTCGTCGAGATCGAGAACCGGGAGGCGCTGCTCAGCTACGGCGAGGATCCGGAGCGCACGTTCGACTTCCTGCGGCGGCGGCTCGAGCTGCGCTTCCAGCACGAACGCGTGCTGCCCGGCGCCAGGTCCGACCTGCCGACGCGCCTCGATCCGACGCTGGTGTCGCCCTCGACGCTGACCCCGCGCGCGTTCGCGGCGCACCCGGGCACCGTCGACGGCTTCACCGACCGCGCGCTGCCGGCGCTGGCCACGGCCGACCTCGACGCCGAGCGGCTGCACAGCCTGCTGCGGCGGCTCGAGCGGCCCGACGTCGACAACCTGCCCGCGCTGATCGTGCGCGACCTCGAGCGCCGCGAGTCGCGCGGGTTCGGCTCGCTGCCGATCCACCTCGAGCTACGGCTGCCGCAACTCGAGGCGTGCCTGGCGGCCAAGCGCGACCTGCTCCAGGACCCGCGCTTCGTCGGCGCCTGGCTGGTCCGGCTGCAGCCCGACGCCGACACCGCGTGGCAGGCCGAGGCCGCGACGCGCGAGGCCCACCTGCAGCGGCTGTGGGCGTTCGCGCAGCGGCTTTCGCCGCGCTTCAACTCGCTGAAGGCGCACGTGCTCTACCACTGGCTGCAGCACGACCTGACCCAGGGTGCGCCCGACAAGCAGCGCTTCCTGACCTACATCCGGCTGCCGCGCCGCCACGGCCACCCGGCGCGCGCGCACCTCGAGCGCTTCCAGCGCCGCGAGGAGTTCGTCGACCCCGCGAGCGAGTACCCGACGCTGATGCGTGCGATCGGCGGCGACGAGGAGCTCGTGCGCGACTGCCTCGAGCACTTCTTCGCGACCGAGGACTCCATCGACGCCTATTCGGAGTATCTCGACGCCGACTGGCTGCGGCGCGTGCTGGCGGAGACCAAGATCCTGCTCGGCCAGGGCGACATGGAGCGGTGGTACTCGCTGCTCGACGACCCGGCCCGCCTCGAGGAGCTCGAGCGGCGCGTCGAGCTGCGCTTCCCGCCGACCCAACCCGAACACTACGGCGCCGCCGAGCCGGTGCGCATCGAGCTCGTGACCAAGAACGTGCCGACGCTGTTGGTCAAGGTGTTCGCGATCGACAGCTACCGCTACCACGTCGAGACGCAGCGTGAGGTCGACGCGTCGATCGAGCTCGACGGGGTCGTCGCCAACTTCGAGCGGACCTACGAATACACGGAGCCGCCGATGCGCCGCGTGCGCCGCACGTTCGACCTGCCGATGCTGCGCGACCCCGGCACCTACGTGGTCGAGTTCGTCGGCAACGGCATCTCGAGCCGAGCGGTGGTCAAGAAGGGCGGCCTGCGCATGGTCGAGCGCACGACGGCGGCGGGGCAGCTGGTCCGGGTCTACGACGAGCGCGGCCAGCACGTCCCGGACGCGACGGTGTGGTTCGGCGGCCGCGAATACCTGCCCGACGAACGCGGCGAAGCGCTGCTGCCGTTCTCGACCGATCCGGGCACGAAGCCGCTGGTGCTGCGGCAGATCCCGACGAAGCTGCTGACGCTGGAGCAGATCGGCATTCCACCGGGGATCATCCGTGAACTTTGCTGGCGTCCCCGTGGCTTGATCCTGGTGACCGGCCCGACGGGTTCGGGCAAGACCACCA
>CALKYL010000123.1 GCA_938003515.1 uncultured bacterium | reverse complement strand
AGAGGAACACGCGGGCGCGCGCGAAGCGCCGCTGCCCCGTCTCGAAGCCGCGCTGGCTGTCGTAGCGCACGAGGCCCCGGGCGCGCCCGAGCCGCTCCATCACCTCGTCGCACGCGTCGATGCAGTTGGCGCAGCCGACGCACTCGAGCTGGGTGCCGTTGCGGATGTCGATGCCCGTCGGGCAGACCGACACGCACCGGTAGCAGTCGACGCAGTCGCCCGCGCCGTCGGTGCCGGCGGGCCCGCGCGGCTCGCCGCGCTGCTCGTCGTAGCCGACCAGGATCGTGTCGGGGTCGTAGCGCGCGCCCTGCAGCCTGCCGTACGGGCAGATGACGATGCAGAGCTGCTCGCGGAACCACGTGAAGTTGACGAACAGCGCGATCGTCGTGACGACGACGAACGCGAACGCCGTCGGGTGCCGCGCCGGCGACGACGTGACCGCCTCGACCAGCACGTCCACCGGCATGAAGTAGCCGACGAAGGAGTGCGCGATCGCGGCGGCGATCAGCAGGAAGACGGCGAGCTTCGCACCGCGGCGCCAGAGCTTCTGCCGCAGCGGGGCCTTGTCGAGTCCGGCTCGCGCCGGCGCCCCGCCCTCGAGCAGGCGTTCGATGCGCCGGAACACGCCCTCGAGGAAGACGGTGTGCGGACACGCGTAGCCGCACCACATGCGCCCGAACAGCGCGGCGACGACGAACAGCGCGAAGCCGAGGCCGGTCACGAAGAAGAACGCGAACCAGAAGTCCTGGGCGTTGAACGTGCTGCCGAACAGGTAGAAGTGGCGCGCCTCGATGTCGATCAGGAAGGCGGGGTGCCCGCCGATCTCGACCCACGGCAGCGCGAGGTAGACGCCGATCAGCACGTACCAGAGCGCGTGCTTGAGCCGCTGGAACCGGCCGCGCACGTCCGCCGGGTGGATCGCGTTGCGCGAGCCGTCCGGGTTGATGCTGAAGACGGTGTCGACGTCCGGGCGGCGCGCGACCTTGCGGCCGCGCTGCACGACCGGCTTGTGCACCGAAGGTCCGGCGTCCGGCGGCGTCGCGTCGGCCCCGCCCCCGCCGTTCGATTGCGGCTCGCTCATGGTCGCCAGCAGCCGTGCACGGCTGCGTTACTGCGCCTTCTTCGCGTTGGGCTCGGGCGGCTTGCCGGGCACGTTGGTGTCCTGGATCGACAGCACGTAGGCCGTCGTGCGCTGCACGAAGCCGACGCCGAACGACTTGTGAGCGAGCATGCCCCCGGGCCGCCCCTCGCTGATCGACTCGTAGATGTCCATCGGCTCGCCGCCGTAGATCCAGAACTCGTCGGTGAGGTTCGGCCCGATGTTGCCGCCCCCGTCCGCGCGGTGGCACAAGGCGCACTTGGTCGCGTCTTCGAAGATCGCCTTGCCCTCCGCGACGAAGGCCGGGTTGTCGGCGAGCTTCTGCAGCGACTCGTTGGTGATCGGGTTCTTCGCGAGCTCTGCCTCGAGCGCCGCCGCCGCGGCGCGCTGCTCCGCGAGGTAGGCCTCGTCCGGGAGGTCCCCCGTGCCGAGCGTGTGGTAGTGCAACCAGTAGAACACCGAGAAGATGCAGGCGCCGTAGAACGTCCAGAGCCACCAGTTCGGCAGGCGGTTGTCGAACTCGTGGATGCCGTCGAACGAGTGGGAGCGGATCTCGGCAGTCATGGCTTGTCGACCTCCTTCGCGCCGTCGCCGTCCTTCAGCGGCAGCGACGCCATGCGCTGGTACTCCTGCTTGCGCGAGCGCTGACACACGCGCGCGACGACCACCAGGAAGATCGCGAGGAACAGGCACATCGCGATCACGGGCAGGTCGAACAGCGACCCGCCGAGGAAGAACTCGCGGAACATCTCAGCGACCTCCGTCGATCGACACGGACTGCGCGTTGGCGGGCTCGAGGTTGCGGCCGAGCCGCATCAGGTAGGCGATCAACGCGACGATCTCGCTCTCCGGGTCGGCGTCGGGCTTGCCCTGCGCCTCGAGGTTCCGGACGGTCTGAGCGGCCTGCTCTGCGTAGGCGTCGGCGACGCCGGCGAGTTCGTCGTCGGTGTAGGGCGTGCCGAGACGCTTCAGCACGCGCATCTTGTCGGCGACGACCGCGACCTCGACCTTCGCGTCGTACAGCCACGGGTAGGCGGGCATGATCGAGAGGTTCTTGTCGAGCGAGTACTCCTGGCCGTAGCGCGGATCGAGCATGTGGTCCCAGTGCCACGCCTCGCTGTACTTCGTCCCGACGCGCGCGAGGTCGGGCCCGGTGCGCTTGCTGCCCCACTGGAACGGGTGGTCCCACATCGACTCCTCGATGCGGCTCGGCGCGCCGTAGCGCAGCTGCTCGCTGCGGAACGGGCGGATCATCTGCGAGTGGCACACGTAGCAGCCCTCGCGCACGTAGACGTCGCGTCCGGCGAGCTCGAGCGGCGTGTAGGGGGCGACGCACATCTCGCCGTTCGCCGCCATCGGCACCTCCTTGTCGGTGATCAGCCCGGGCAGCAGCTCGTAGACGCCGCCGGTCAGGACGGCGACGAGGGTCAGCACCGAGAAGGCGAGCGGCCGCGACTCGACGACCTCGTGCCAGGAGTGCTCGCCCTGGTGGGTCGAGCGGAACAGCATGCCGGCGCCGAACGCGACGACCGCGAGCAGCAGCACGAGCCCGAGCACGGCGAGCCCGATGTTGGGCATCGCGAACATCGTCGCGGCGACCATGCCGAGCGCGATGACGATCACCGGCCGGCTGAACACGAGGCTCGTCGTGCTGCGGTCCCCCGCCTTCGGCCGCGTGTCGAGCACCGCGACCTCGGTCTCGACGTTCGTCGGCCGTCCGCTCATCGCGGTGACGATCAGGTTGTAGAACATCATCAGCCAACCGACGACGAAGAGGCCGCCGCCGATGCTGCGCGCGACGTACATCAGCTGCTGGCTGTTGATGATCGTGCTCCAGTCCGGGCGCGCGAGGCCGCCGTCGGCGCCGAGCTCGCGCCACATCAGCCCCTGCGAGACCCCGCTGACCCACATCGCGGCGACGTAGAGCAGGATGCCGACCATGCCGATCCAGAAGTGCAGGTCGGCCATCTTCTGGCTGTGCAGCCTGGTGCCGAACAGCCTGGGCACGAGCCAGTAGAACATGCCGGCGGCCATGAAGCCGTTCCAGCCGAGCGCGCCGGAGTGCACGTGACCGATGATCCAGTCCGTGTAATGGCCGAGCGCCGACACCGCCTTGATCGACAAGAGCGGCCCCTCGAACGTCGCCATGCCGTAGAACGTCACGCCGGCGACGAAGAACTTCAGCACGGGGTCGGTGCGCACCTTGTGCCACGCGCCGCGCAGCGTCAGCAGCCCGTTGAGCATGCCGCCCCACGACGGAGCCCACAGCATCAGGCTGAACAGCATGCCGAGCGACTGCGCCCAGTCCGGCAGCGCCGTGTTGAGCAGGTGGTGCGGTCCGGCCCAGATGTAGATGAACACCAGCGACCAGAAGTGCACGATCGACAGCCGGTAGCTGAACACCGGCCGGTCCGCCGCCTTCGGCAGGAAGTAGTACATGATCCCGAGGATCGGCGTCGTCAGGAAGAAGGCGACCGCGTTGTGGCCGTACCACCACTGCGTCAGCGCGTCCTGCGCGCCCGAGAACACGCCGTAGCTCTTCGTGCCCGTCACCGGCAGCGACAGGTTGTTGACGATGTAGAGCACGGCGATCGTCAGGATCGTCGAGATGTAGAACCAGATGGAGACGTAGAGGTTCTTCTCGTTGCGGATCGCGAGCGTCCAGAAGAAGTTCACCGCGAACGCGACCCAGACGAGGACGACCGCGATGTCGAGGAACCACTCGAGTTCGGCGTACTCCTTCGACTGCGTGATGCCGAGCGGCAGCGTGATCGCCGCGCCGAGGATGATCAGCTGCCATCCCCACAGGTGGACCTTGCTCAAGAGGTCCGACGCCATGCGCGTCTTCAGCAGCCGCTGCGTCGAGTAGTAGATGCCGGCGAACATCATGTTGCCGACCAGCGCGAAGATCACCGCGTTGGTGTGCAGCGGGCGCAGGCGGCCGAAGGTCGTGAACGACGTGTCGAAGTTGAGCTGCGGGAAGCTCAGCTGCAGCGCGATCACCAGCCCGACGAGCAGGCCGACGGCGCCCCAGCCGACGCTGGCCCAGACGAAGCCTCGCACGACGCCGTCGTCGTAGGTGATGCGTCGGGTCTCGGTCTCGGTGGCTACTTGCATGGGTTCCTCGATTCGGTCACGTGGGTCTGTTCGGTGGCGGACGGGGCCGGCGCCCCGCCGGCGGCGGGCGCTTCGGCGTCGTCCTCGAGCGGCAGCAGGCACATACGGTCGGCTTCGTGGCAGTCGCCCTGCTTCGCCGAGAAGACGAACAGCACGATCGACCCCACGACGAGCGCGAGGCTGCACAGGAGCAGCAGCGGCACGACGCTCACCGGTCGCTCCTCCGCGGCCGCATCGCGAGGCTCGTGTGCAGCACGAGCGCGACGGAGCTGATCGGCATCAGGACGGCGCACAGCAGCGGCGTCATCAGCCCGGCGAAGGCGACCGACAGCACGGTCGCGTTGTAGGCGAGCGCGAGCGCGAGGTTGGTGCGCACGACCCTCGCGTGGCGTGCCGCGACGTCGCAGAGCGCCACGACCGCGCCGGCCTGCGCGCCGCGGAAGCAGAAGTCGGCGCGCGCCGGCAGCACCGGACGGTCCATCGCCGGCGTGCCGGCGCAGAAGATCGTCTTTGCCGGCGTCGGCAAGACGGCTCAGGAACTGGCGGCGGGCCTCGATGCCGGCATCATGCAGTTCAACGTGGAGTCTCTCTCGGAGCTGAAGCTGTTGTCCG
>CALKYL010000122.1 GCA_938003515.1 uncultured bacterium | reverse complement strand
TCCCTGCACGAGCCGGTCGACGTGCGCGCGATCCTGGGAAACGGTCGCGCGGCCGGCGACCGCGCCGAGGCGCCTGCCCCCGCCCGCGCGCTGCCCGCCCCCACCGCGTTCGCCGACGGGCTGCCGGTGCGGGAGACCGGCGACCTCGAGCTGCGCACGCTGGAGCTGCGGCTGCACGGGCACGGCGCGGCGCCCGCGATCGAGCTCGACGAGGCGCTGCGGCGCCTGCTCGGCCGCTGACCGACGGCCGCGCCGGCCGAACGGGAGGCGCGGGCGGCGACGTGGGCCGAGGGTCCGCAGCACGCGGCAGCGACGCCACCAACCTCTGGTGGTGCGCCTGCGGGGTCGGCGGCAAGACGAGCGCCGACTGCCACGCCGTCTGGAAGGAGAACGACGACGGCAGCCTCGACGACTACGATTGCATCAACATCGACTGCAACTCGACGTGCAAGAAGGAGACGTTCCCGCAGGAGATCGGGCAGTCGGTCTACGCCTGCAAGTGCAGCTGACGGGACCGGCGCCTCACCCGTGCGGTGGGGCGCCGATCATCGAGGACAGATTCGAATGGGAGCGGAGGCAACATGAACGGGTTCAAGATCCTCGCCGCCTTGCTGTTGCTGCTCGCGGCGCTCTATCTGCTGACGATCGGCTGGACCGATCCTCCCGCCAGCGACGGCGCGAGCGCGAACCCGTTGGCGCCACCCGCCGCGCAGGGCGTCGAGCGCACCGAACAGGTGGAGCGTGCGCCGGCGCCGCAGCCCTCCGCGGACGACGTCACCGCGATCCGCGTGCTCGACGCCGAGACCGCGGCCCCGATCCCGACGGCGACCGGCTGCCGGGCACCCCGCGGCAGCCGGCTGCGCATCGTCACCGATGAAGACGTGCGCGCCGACGACGCCGGCCTGCTGTCGTTGGGCGACCTCGCGCCCGACGCGCTGCTGGTCGGCGCGCCCGGCTACGCGTCGCGAGGCGTCGCGATCGAACGCGGGCGCACCGTGGATGTCCGGCTGCGCCGCCTGCGGTCGGCGGCCATCCACTGCGTCGACGAGGCGGGCTCGCCGATCGAGGGGGTCTTCGTCGCGGTATCGAAGGAGCCGATCGTCGGCCGTCCGGTCGGCACGGAGGCGGCGGAGCTGCTCGCCGGCGAGCCCGGTCCACGCAGCATCTCGTGCGCGCGGTCGGGTCCCGACGGCATCGCCCGCGTCGACATCGCCACCGCCGGGGAGCACTGGCTGCGGCCCTGGTCCGAGCGCGTCGGGTGCACGGATCCGTCGATCTTCGAGGAGCAGAAGGCGCTCCACCCGGACGAGCCGTACACCCTGACGTTCCGCGAGTTCCAGGCGATCGCCGTCTACTCGGACGAGTCGCCCGTGCGGAGCTGCGACCTCGCCTTCCCGGCGAGCTCGCGTGGTCGTGTCGATCGCGACGCGAGGCACATGTTGTTCGAGCGCGAGTTCGTGGTCCAGGCAGCCGAGCGACGCCTGCGGAGTCGTTGGCCGACCGTGGCGATCCACGCGTTCGTCGCGAACCGAGGCGACACGGGCGTGCCGGTCGAAGTCTCGGGCCTGCTCGAAGACGGCCGGTCCTTCGTCGCGAGGGTGGCGTCGATGCCGGTCGGCCAGCTGACCCCCACGTCGGCGTCGCGCCTCCCCTACGCCGCGGTCGCGCGCCTGATCGTGCGCGCCGACGTCCCCGCGCCCGACGGCTTCGACGTCGCGCGCAAGAACTCGCGCCTGCGCCTCCGCGCCGCGGCGAGCCAGGCCGTGCTGGCGCCCGCGGGCGACTACGTGGTCTCGTTCGCCGGGGAATGGGTCGGCGGCCGACCGGTGGGCGAAGCCGTCCGGCTCGCCGACGTGGCGGCCGGCGAGGTCACGCTGTCCGCGGGGAGGCATCGCCCCGTGCTGGTGACGATCCGCACCCACGACGTGCCCAGCGTCGGCCGCCTGCAGCTGCTGTGGCGCCTGCAGGACGGCGGCGACAAGCGCAGCTTCAACTGGAACCCGCGGACCGATCGGCTGGCGTGGCTACCGATCGGTCGCCACCGTCTCGAGGTCTTCTGTCCCGGATACGAGACCTCCGAGGTGGCCTTCGAAGTGGCGGACGGGCCCGATCCGACCGAGCTGGTGATCGACATGAGGGCGGAATGAACCCGCGCCGCGTTCTCGCCGAGGCGACCCGCTTCGTGCCGGCGCTGGTGCTCGCCGCGCTCGCAGCGGTCAAGCTGCACGGCGGCTGGCAGCCGCACTACTCGACGCCGGTGGCGATCTTCTACGCCGCGGCCGAACGGGCAGCGTCGCCGGGTGCCTCTGTACGTCGGCGTTCGGCGGCTGTGCGGTCGTGTCGGGCAACGTCGGCGACTGTGGATGCTTCGGCAGCCTGCTGCCCGCCACGCCGGCCGTGTCCATCCGGGTCGCCGCGGCGCTCGGGCTCACGTGCCTCGCGCACTGGTGGCTCTGCGCGACGCCGTCCCCCCGGGCGGCGCCGTGTCCCGCGCCCGGTCCCTGACCGGGCGACCCTGCCGCGCCCCTGCCCGACCGCTCCGCGCGCGCACCGTGCCCCGGCCCGCGCTCCGGCCACGCGGACGGCTCCGATCCGCTAGCATGTTCGGCCCCGATGGCGAGCCCCGTCACGCCGAGCCCCTGCAGCACCCCGTCCGCCGACCGCTTCCTGCCGACCACCCGCGCGGAGGTCGAGGCGCGCGGCTGGCACGAGGTCGACGTCGTGTTCGTGTCGGGCGACGCCTACGTCGACCACCCGTCGTTCGCGGCGGCGCTGCTCGGCCGCGTGCTCGAAGCCGAGGGCTTCCGCGTCGCGATCCTGCCGCAGCCGGCGTGGCAGGACGCCAGCGCCTTCCGCGAGTTCGGCCGGCCACGGCTCTGCTTCGCGGTCAGCGCCGGCAACATGGACTCGATGATCAACCACTACACGGCGAACAAGAAGCGGCGCAACGACGACGCCTATTCGCCGGGTGGCCGGATCGGCCTCAGGCCCGACCGCGCGACCAACGTCTACGCGCAGCGCTGCCGCGAGGCGTTCCCCGGCGTGCCGGTCGTCGCGGGTGGCGTCGAGGCGTCGCTGCGGCGCGTCGCGCACTTCGACTACTGGTCGGAGACCGTGCGACCGTCGATCCTGGTCACGTCGAAGGCCGACCTGGTCGGCTTCGGCATGGGCGAACGCGTGCTGGTCGAGATCTGCCGACGGCTCGCCGCTGGCCGGCCGATCACCGACTGCCGCGACCTGCGCGGCGTCGCCTACCTCCTGGGCCGTAACGAGGCGCTGCCCGAGCACGAGTGGCACGACGCCGCGTGCGACAACCGCACGGTCGAGCTGCCCTCGTTCGAGGCGATCGCCGCGGACGGCCGCGCGTTCGCGGACGCGACGCGCCTCCTGCACCACGAGACCAACCCGAAGAACGGGCGGCGGCTCACCCAGCGGCACGGCGACCGCACGCTGGTCGTCAACCCGCCGGCGCTGGCGCTCGACGAGGACGGCATGGACCGCGTCTACGACCTGCCCTACACGCGCAAGCCGCACCCGCGCTACCAGGGCCGGCAGATCCCGGCGCACGCGATGATCCAGGACAGCGTGACGACGATGCGCGGCTGCTTCGGCGGCTGCACGTTCTGCTCGATCACGATGCACCAGGGCCGCGCGATCCAGAGCCGCAGCCAGGAGTCGATCCTGCGCGAGGTGCGGCAGATGGCCGCCGACCCGGAGTTCAAGGGCCACATCAGCGACGTCGGCGGGCCGACCGCGAACATGTACCAGATGCGGTGCACGCGCCCCGAGATCGAAGCGAAGTGCCGCCGCCTGTCGTGCGTGCACCCGACGATCTGCAAGCTGCTCGGCGTCGACCACGGCCCGACCAAGGAGCTGCTGCGGAAGGTGCGCGAGACGCCCGGCGTGAAGTCCGTTCGGGTCGCCTCGGGCATCCGGATGGACCTCGCGCGCCTCGACGACGGCTACCTCGAGGACATGGCGACGCACCACGTCGGCGGCCAGCTCAAGGTCGCGCCCGAGCACGTGAGCCCGAAGGTGCTCGACCTGATGAAGAAGCCCGAGCACCACACGTTCGAGGAGTTCGCCGACAAGTTCCGCGCCGCCAGCGAGCGCGCCGGCAAGGAGCAGTACCTCGTGCCCTACTTCATCGCGTCGCACCCGGGCTCGGGCGTCGGCGAGATGATCGAGCTGGCGGTGTTCCTCAAGCAGCGCGGCTACCGGCCGCGCCAGGTGCAGGACTTCATCCCGGCGCCGATGGACATCGCGACGTGCATGTACCACACCGGCCTCGACCCGATGACGATGCGGCCGGTCGAGACGGTCAAGAAGCTCAGGGACCGCGAGGTCCAGCGCGCGCTGATGCAGTACTTCAAGCCGGAGAACTGGTTCGTGGTGCGCAAGGCGCTGCTCGACGCCGGGCGCAAGGACCTGATCGGCGACGGCCCCCTCGCGCTGATCCCGGCG
>CALKYL010000121.1 GCA_938003515.1 uncultured bacterium | reverse complement strand
CTGTTGCGTCGGCTCTCGGTCGGGGCTCGGGCCGTCCGGGCTCTGGGGGGGCCTCGTCATCGGCCGGTTCCTCGCCGCGCCGGGCCTGATGCTGGTGCTCCGGCTGCGCGCCGGGGAGCGGCGCGCCCGCCTCCTGGTCGATTGACGGCGAACGCGCGCTACGCTTCGGCGATGCGCCGTGCGACCGCGCGTCCCGCTCCGCTCCTCTTCGCGGCCCTCGCGGCGCCGCTCCTGTCGACGCTGTCCGGCTGCGGCGTCTGGTTCTTCTCGGGCGAGACCTGGCGCGATCGCTCGCGTCCGGTCGCGCTGGTGGAGACGACCGGCGGCGTCGAGCTGGGCGCGACGACCGAGTTCGGGGTCCTGACGCTCGGGCGCACGGCCACCGACGGTCCGTGCCGCGTGCACTACTTCCTCGGCCCCACGCCGCTGATCGAGACGGGCGCGATCGCGCCGACGGGCAGCCTGTTCGCGCGCGCGTCGATCGACCTCAAGACGCAGCACGCGCGGGCGCTCGACCGCAGCCCGACCGTCGACGACTCGCTGCAGGTCATGTGGACCCCCGACGGCCTCGACGTGCGACGGGTGTCGGTCGAGCTGGCGCGCGGCGACGGCCTCGCCGGCGACCTGCTGCGCGATCCGGGCGTCGAGCTGCCCGCGGGCGCGACGCTCCTGTGCCGCGGCCCGGACGGCGTGCCGCTGTTCGCCGGGCTGGTCGCCGGCCGCGCGACCGTCGACGGCGGCGCGAACGCCGGCCGCTACTACGTCGTGGCCGGCGTCGACCGCGTGCGCGAGCTGTTGGCGGTGCCGACGAAGCACCCGGTCGACTACGTGCCGGAGTACCGCGCGGACGACATCTCGGTGATGCGGCCGGTCGAGGCGGAGTCGGGGGCCGGCCGCGGCCAGACGGACCCGCCCGAGGACCGGCCGAGGTAACCGGCTCGGGCGACCCGTTCGCGGACGCCGACGCGCCCGCCGACGCGACCGTCAGTCGCGCTCCACGCCGGCGAGGTCGAGCACGCTGTCGACGACCGTGTTGAGCGCGAACACGACCATCTGGTCCTGCGCGCGCAGCTCGTCGTCGCCGCGCGGGATCACGACCTGGCCGTCCTCGCGCGTGACGGCCGCGACGACGCAGCCGCGCGGGAAGCCCGCGTCCTTCAGCGCCTTGCCGACCAGCGGGCTGCCGGCCTGCACCTCGAGCTCGAGCACCTCGGCCTTGCCCTCCTCGATGGTCGCGATCGACGAGATGCTGCGGCTGCGTACGAACGCCAGGATGCGGTTCGCGCACAAGAGGCGCGGCGAGACGGCGATGTCGATGCCGAGCTGCTGGTAGAGCGACACGTAGTCCGGCTTCTGCACCAGCGCCACGGTGCGCGGCACGCCGAGGTTCCGGCTCAGCTGGCACGACATCAGGTTGCGCTCGTCCTCCGACGACACGCCGAGGAACGCGTCGGCGTCGCCGACCCGCTCCTCGCGCAGGAAGTTCAGGTCGGTCGCGTCGGCGTGCAGCACGACGACGCCCTTGAGCACCTCGGACAGACGCTCGGCGGCCTGGCGCTCCTCGACGATGACCCGCACGCCGACGTGCTCGCGCTGCAGCGACTGGCAGACCTGCTGCGCGATGCCCGCCGCGCCGAACACGACCACGTTGCGCGCCGGCGCCTTCTTCTCGCCGATCCTCCGCTCGAACGTCGCGATCGCCTTCGGCTCGCCCAGCACGAACACCTCGTCGTCTTCGCGCAGGTCGTCGCTCCCGCCCGGCACGATGACCTCGTGGTCGCGGTCGATCGCGGTGATCAGCATGCCCGGCGGGATCCGGATGTCCTTGACCAGCTGGCCGACGAACGGCGCGCCGGCGGCGAGCTTGAAGCGCCGCATCTGCACCTTGCCCTCGGCGAAGTTCTCGACGCCGAGCGCCTGGGACTGACGCACGATCTTGACGATCTCCTCGGCGGCGAGGTCGTCGAGGGACAGCAGCAGGTCGTAGTGCAGGTTCTTCCGGAAGAACGTGCGCGACCGCCGCACCGCCGACGTGTCGTGCAGCCGCAGCACGGTCTTCTTGGCCCCCATGCGCTTGCCGAACAGCGTCGTCAGCATGTTGACCTTGTCGTCGTTGGTGACCGCAAGCAGGAGGTCGGCGGAGTGCGCTTCGGCGCGGTCGAGCACGTCCGGCCGCGAGCCGTCGCCGTGCACGGCCTGCACGTCCAACAGGTCGGCGACGCGCCGGATGCGGTCGCGGTCGGGGTCGACGACCGTGATGGAGTGCCCCTCCGTCGACAGCACCTTCGCGAGGTAGGAACCGACTTCGCCGAGGCCGACGATGAGGATGTTCATCGGAGGCCGGCACGATACTGTCACGCCCCCCGGTTTGATCCTGCTGCTCGACAACAAGGACTCCTTCGTCTGGAACCTCGCGCAGGCCTTGCAGCAGCTCGGCGCGGCGGTCGACGTCGTGCGCAGCGATCGCGTCGACCTCGACGCGATCGGCGCCTGCCGGGCGCTCGTCGTCTCGCCGGGACCGGGCCGCCCCGCCGACGCCGGCCGGTCGATCGACGCGATCCGCCGCTGGTCCGGACGCGTGCCGATCCTCGGCGTGTGCCTCGGCCACCAGGCGATCGGCGAAGCGTTCGGCGGCGTCGTCGCGCGCGGCGAGCCCGTGCACGGCCGGCCGACGCCGATCGAGCACGACGGCGACGGCCTGTTCGCCGGCCTGCCGCGGCCGCTGCTCGCCTGTCGCTACCACTCGCTGTACGTCGAGGAGCCGCTGCCCGCGCCGCTGTTCGCGACCGCGCGCGCGACCTCCGGCGAAGTCATGGCGCTGCGCCACCGCGAGCACCGGACCTTCGGCGTGCAGTTCCACCCCGAGTCGTTCCGGACCGAGCACGGCGGCCGGCTGCTGCAGAACTTCCTGCGGGAGGCCGCGGCGTGAGCGGACCGGGCGTCGACGTGCAGGACCTCGTCAAGGTCTACGACGGCCGCCGCGTGCTGCAGCAGGTCGCGCTCGCCGTCGAGCCCGGCCGGTTGCTCGGCCTCGTCGGCCCGAACGGCGCCGGCAAGTCGACGTTCCTGCGCACGCTGGTCGGGCTCGTGCCGCGCACCTCCGGCCGGGTCGCCGTCTTCGGCCACGACCCCGCCGTCGACGCGCTCGCGATCCGCCGCCGCGCGTGCTACCTGCCCGGCGAGACCGGCGTCTACCGCCAGATGACCGGCCAGGGCTTCCTCGACTTCGCGCTCGGCTTCTATCCGCGCCGGCAGGAGACGTTGCAGCGACGGCTGCTCGAGGCCTTCGCGCTGCCGCTCGGCCAGCGCGTGCGCAGCTACT
>CALKYL010000120.1 GCA_938003515.1 uncultured bacterium | reverse complement strand
CTCGGCGACGCCCGGCGCCTACGAGCTGCAGCACAGCGACGTTCGGGTCGTCGAACTGGTCGTGCGTCCGACCGGGCTGATCGACCCGCCCGTCGAGGTGCGGCCGGCGCGGGGCCAGGTCGACGACGTCGTCGGCGAGGTGCGCGCCCGCGTCGCGCGGCGCGAGCGCGTCCTGATCACGACGCTGACCAAGCGCTCGGCGGAGGAGCTCGCCGACTACCTCGCCGACCTCGGCATCAAGGTGCGCTACATGCACAGCGACATCGACTCGATCGAGCGCACGGCGCTGATCCGGGACCTGCGGCTCGGCGTCTTTGACGTCCTGGTCGGCATCAACCTGCTGCGCGAGGGCCTCGACATCCCCGAGGTCGCGCTCGTCGCGGTGCTCGACGCCGACAAGGAGGGCTACCTGCGCAGCAAGACGTCGCTGATCCAGACCTGCGGCCGCGCGGCGCGCAACGTGGAGGGCCGGGTGATCCTGTACGCCGACAGACGCACCGACTCGATCGAGGGCGCGCTCGCCGAGATGGAGCGCCGCCGCGCCAAGCAGCAGGCGCACAACGAGGCGCACGGCATCGAACCGAAGACGATCGTCAAGCCGGTGCGCGACCTGCTGCAGGTCGTGCTCGACGACGACGGGGACGGCGACGCGGCGGGCAACAGGGGCAAGAAGGGCCGCGGCAAGGGCCGGGGCAAGGCGAAGGGGGCGCCCCGGCAGGGCGCGGCCGCCCCGACCGCGGCGGTCGGCCAGCGCGCCTTCGCGAGCCACCAGGACCTCCTGCGGCACGTCAAGCAGCTGCGCACGGAGATGATGGCCGCCGCGAAGAACCTCGACTTCGAGCTCGCCGCGCAGATCCGCGACGAGGTCTACCGGCTCGAGCAGGCGGACATGGAGCTCCTGTAGGGAGCCCGCGGCCGGACGGCGCCGCTCAGCCGTCCTTGCCCGGGCCGACGCCGCCCGCGCGCAGCGCGCGCTCGAGGCGCTGCAGCCGCTGCTCGAGCTGCTCGAGGCGCTCCCCGAGACCGGTCGCGGCCTGCGGCTGCGCCTTCGTCGCCAGGTCGAGCTTGTCGATAAGCGCGGTGGCGTCGCGGAGCTGGGTCGGATTGCCGCTCAAGATGATCGCGTTGAGCGCCGGGTGGGCGACCGAGCGCAGAGGGGCGCCCAAGGGGTAGCCGGCCTGCCCGGCGGTCTGCATCGCGCGTGCGCCGAGCGTGTCCTCCAGGCGCTGCACGAGCTCCTCGGCTGCCGCGTGCTGCAGGTAGACGACCGTCATCGTCGGCGCGTCGTCGTCGGCGGTGTCGACCAGCTTCAGCAGCCGGCAGGCCGCCGCGACCTGCGGCCCGAACCCGGCCAGCAGGATGTCGCTCGTGTTGCCGACGTTGCCGATCGTGATGCCCGTCGACGCGGACCCGGTCGACGCGAAGAACGGCCGCAGCGCGTTGGTCGCGATCGGCGCGTTGACGTTCTGCAGCGGCACGGTGGTCATGATCGGTATGGCGCGCAGCGCGGCGTAGCGCTCGACCTCGCCGTGCGGCACGAACTTCGCGCCGCTCGCGATCTCGCGGCCGCGCTGGCCGGCGATCATCACGACCTCGTATAGGCCGCGCGCTTCGTCGAGCGCGAGCACCGCGAAGCCCTTGTGGTAGAGCAGCGAGCCGAACAGCTCCCAGCAGCCGTCGCGGTCGGTCTCGGTGCGTCGGGTCAGCCGGATCCGGCCGCCGGTGGGGCCGGCGGCCTGCACCTCCGCCTCGCTGTACAGCACGTTGTAGCCCATGTATTCGGCGACGCGGTCGATCAGCGCGGCGACCTCGATCTCCCCGGCCTCCAGGACGAACGGGCCCGACCGGGCGGCGGGCGGCTCGGCCTGCTGGCAGGGGCTCGTGTGGACGGGGACGGCGGCGGCGAGCGCGCCGACGAGGGCAAGGCACAGGGTCTTCACGGGGTTCCTCCGGTTCGGTGCGAGGCTGGGACGGCGCAGGGCGCGGAAACTTCCGGCCGCCCGGGCTTCGTGCGCCGGGTTTCGTGCGCTGGGCTTCGTGCGCTGGGCTTCGTGCGCCGGGTTTCGTGCGCTGGGCTCCCGAGGCGCCGCGCGCTGTTCGCGGGCCGCCGCCGTCGGTAGCCTCGCGCGCTCGCCGTCGCCGCCGCCCGCGCATGGAACGAGCCGCACCCGAGACGAAGGCCGCCCGCCCGCGCGACGGGCTGGTCCAGCTCGCCGCCCTGGTCGTGGTCGTGTTCGGCCTGCAGGCGGCGCGCGCCTGGCTCCTGCCGGTCTGCTTCGCGCTGTTGCTGGCCGTGCTCGGCAGCCTGCCGCTGACGTGGCTCGCGCGCCGCCGCGTGCCGCGGCCGATCGCGGCGCTCGCGTCGGTCGCCGCCGTCGGCGCGATCCTGTGGCTGGTCGGCAAGGCGTTCGCGCACGGCGTGCGGGACTTCGGCGCGCGGCTGCCGGACTACCGGGCACGGCTCGAGCAGCTGCTCGCCGACGCGCTCGGCTGGCTCTCGACGCTCGGGGTCGACGTCGACGTCGACCAGCTCGTGCGCTCGATCGAGCCGCGTTCGTGGATCGGCTTCGCGCAGCAGAGCGTCGGCGGCGCGTTCAGCCTGCTGTCGGCGGGTCTCCTCGTCGCGATCGCGGTCGCGTTCGCCCTGTGGGAGGGCGAACGGCTGCACGAACGGCTGCGCGCGGCCTTCGGCGACGAGTGGAACGAGTCGCGCGCGGTGCGCATGGTCGCGGACCTGCAGCGCTACCTCGGCGTCAAGTTCGGCACCAGCCTGCTGACGGGCGTCGTGGTCTACCTGCTCAACGTGGCGCTCGGCGTCGAGGCGGCGCTGCTGTGGGCGCTGCTCGCGTTCGTCCTGAACTTCGTGCCGATCATCGGCTCGATCGTCGCGGCCGTGCCGCCCGTCCTGCTCGCGATGGCCTCGCCCGAGCTCGGGGTCGGCATCGGGCTGACGCTGGCGGTCGGCTACCTGCTCGTCAACAACGGCATCAGCAACCTGCTCGAGCCGGTCCTGATGGGGCGGCAGTTCGGCATGCCGGCGCTGGTCGTCCTGCTGTCGCTGGTGTTCTGGGGCTGGGTCTGGGGGGCGGGCGGCATGTTCCTCGCCGTGCCGCTGACGATCGTGGTCGGCACCGCGATCGGCGCGCGCCGGGACCTGTCGCTGCTGCGCGCGCTGATCGGGCGCTGAGCGGGCGCGGATCGTCCGCGGCCCGGGCCGCCGCCCGGGCCGCGCGCGCTTGTCGCGGGCGCGGCGGTGTCGCATCGTCTCGACAGCCCGCATGGACCCCCGCATCGCCGACAAGGTCGCCCGCTTCCCGACCGGTCCCGGGGTCTACCTGTTCCACGACGCGGACGGCCGGGCGCTCTACGTCGGCAAGGCCGCCGACCTGCGCGCGCGCGTGCGCAGCTACCTCAAGCCCGGCGGCGACGGCCGCTACCTGCTGCGCTTCCTCGACGACGAGGCCAGCGACGTCGAGTTCATCGCCACCGCGACCGAGCAGGAGGCGCTGCTGCTCGAGAACACGGTGATCAAGAAGCACAAGCCGCGCTACAACATCAAGCTCAAGGACGACAAGGCGTTCCTGCTGCTGCGCCTCGACCGCAAGGAGCCCTGGCCGTGGTTCCGCTTCGTGCGGCGGCGGCGCGACGACGGCGCGGCCTACTTCGGGCCGTTCGCGTCGGCGAAGGCCGCGCGGCGCACGCTGCGCCTCCTGCACAAGGTCGTGCCGCTGCGCGACTGCAACGACGCCGTGTTCCGCAACCGTTCGCGGCCGTGCATCAAGCACCAGATCGGCCGCTGTCCGGCGCCGTGCGTCGACCTGATCACGCGCGAGGAATACGACGCGCTGCTCGACGAGGCCGCGCGCATCCTGCGCGGCGACATCGCGCCGCTGGTGCGCGCGCTCGAGACGCGCATGGCCGCGGCGGCCGCGGCGCTCGAGTTCGAGCGCGCGCAGACGATCAAGGAGCAGCTCGGCGCGGGCTCGGTGACGAGGTCACGGTCGCGTTCCTGACCTTCCGCGGCGGCGCGCTCGAGCACTGCCGGCGGCACCGCTTCCGGAGCGAGCTGCCCGACGAGCTGCTGCTCGCCGACGTGCTGGCGCGGCTCTACGAGGGCGACCGCTACGTGCCGCGCGCGGTGCTGGTGCCGGCCATGCCGGCCGAGCCGGCGATGCTGCGCGCGTGGCTCGAGCACAAGCGCGGCGCGCGCGTCGAGCTGGCGGTGCCGCAGCGCGGCGACCGCAAGAAGCACCTGACGCTCGCCATGCAGGACGCCGAGCTCGCCGACCGCGTCGCGGTCGACGCCGAGGCGCGGCGGCGCGAGGCGGCCGAGCGGCTCGCGCGCGGCCTCGGCCTCGAACGGGAGGGCGGCGAGGCGCCCGAGCGGCTGCACTGCCTCGACGTGGCGACGATCCAGGGCACCAGCACCGTCGCGTCGCGGGTCTGCTTCGTCGACGGCGCGCCGCACAAGGCCCACTACCGGCGCTTCCGCATCTCGCCGGCGAACGCAGGCGACGACTTCGCGGCGATGCAGGAGGCCGTGCGCCGCAGCCTGACGCTGTGCCTCGAGCGGGACGACGAGGAATTGCCCGACCTGCTGGTCGTCGACGGCGGCCGCGGCCAGCTCGGCGCCGCCGAGAAGGCGCTGGCCGAGCTGGGGCTCACCGGCGAGGTCCTGGTCTGCGGCCTGGCGAAGAGCCGGCTGAAGGGCGTCGGCGGCGACCGGTGCGCGAGCGCCGAAGGGGAGGTCCGGCCCGGGGGGGCGGACCCGGGGCCGCGCGGGCGCGGCGCTTCGGCTCGAACGAGCGGGTCAGCCGGCCTCGGCGCGCGTGCCCAGCGCGCTCGACGACGTGCCCGGCGTCGGGCCGACCCGGCGGCGCGCGCTGCTGCGGCACTTCGGCTCGCTGTCGGCCCTGCAGAAGGCGAGCCTCGACGAGCTGCGCGCGATGCCGGGCCTGCCCGCGGCGGTCGCCGAGGCCGTGCACGCGCGCCTGCAGGGCGGCGGGACCGGCGAGCAGGGCGGCGGCGCGGGCGGTGGTGAGGACGGCGGCGAGCACGGCGGCGGCGCCCGGTGAGGCCCCGACCGGTCCCGCGGCGCGCGCCGGCGAGGAGGTCTGACGTTGGTAACGGCGTGTGCCGGGCCGGGTGCGCCCCTACCCTTGGACCATGGAGCACGTCGCTCCCCGATACCGAACCATGATCATCAAACTGCTACCGGTCGCAGCCGCCCTGGCCGCGCTGCTCCCGGCCCAGGGCCGCCGGACCCCCAGCCAGGACGAACTCAAGGAGCTGCGCGACGAGAAGCTCGCCAAGGACGTCTTCCAGAAGGCTCCCTGGATCACCGACTACGACGCGGCGCGGGAGCAGGCGAAGGAGAGCGGCAAGCTGATCTTCGCCTACTTCACGCGCAGCTACGCGAATTGACCGCCGTGCAACGCACTGGAGAGCGGTCCGCTCTCCGACAAGGAGTTCCCCGAGTTCGCCAAGTCCGTCGTGTTGTTCCTGCACAACACGTCGCGGGTCGAGGACGAGCCGTACCCGACGCTGCTGCAGGACAAGGGCTTCCGCGGCTTCCCGTCGCTGTGCTTCATGGACGCCGAGGGCAACGTGCTGACCAAGCCGTCCCGCTCGGTCGAAGCGTTCCGTGAGACGCACGCGCAGACCAAGAGCCTGATGGCGCTGCGCGACAAGAAGGGCCGCACCGCCGAAGAGGAGAAGGAGCTGTTCCTCGCGGAGCTCGAGCTCGACCTGATCCCGGCCGAAGAGATCCAGCAGCGCGCCGACGCCGTGAAGGGCCTCGGCGAAGCCGACAAGAAGCTGGTCGCGCAGAAGCTGGTCGACGCCGAGGTCGGCGACATCCTGCGCAGCGCGCGCGAGGTCGGCATGGAGGAGACGCAGCAGAAGCTGGTCGCGATCGCCAGGGCCGGCAGGGTGCCGAGCGCGGCGATGGCCGGCACCTTCTGGCAGCAGGTGCTGCGGGCGGCGAGCGCGGACAAGGACGCGAAGCTCGCGCAGCAGGCCTACGACGCGCTGATGGAGCGCTACGCCGACGAGTCCGGTCCGCAGTTCGAACGGGCCAAGAAGGCCTGGTCGGACCTCGTCGAGGCCGCGAAGCAGAAGTGACGCGGGGCCGCCGGTGCGTCTCGGCCGCCGGCGCGCCGTGACGCGCCGGCGGCGGGCCGTCACCTGCCGAACGCGTCGATCGGCCGCGACGACGCCTCGCCGTAGACCTCGGGCACGGCGCCGTCGGCGGCGAGCATCGCGCGCTCGTAGGGCCGCGCGCGGACCTCGACCAGCAGCATGCCCGCCGGGTGCACGTCGGGCACCGGCGCCGGCGTCGCGAAGTAGCGGAACGACGACCGCGCCTCGCCGCCGCCGGCGAGCGCGAAGCGCTCGGCGAGGTCGTCGCCCGGCCGCAGCAGCGCGGCGGGAGCGAGGCGGCCTGCGGCGAACAGCTCGGGGAGGTCCGTCGGCCAGCGCTGTTCGCGTTCCCGGAACGCCGCGAGCGCCGTCCACGCGACCTCGAGCCTCGCCTGCGCGACGGCCTTCGCGACCTGCTCGGTCGAGTAGTCGTACATGGTCGTCGTCAGGATCGGCGCCCACGTCATCAAGAGCGCCGCCGCCTCCGGACCGCCGAGCGGGCCGAGGTGCTGCACGAGGTACCGGTCGCCGTCCCGCCGCAGCACGCCGCGGCTCGCGCCGCAGTGTTCGGCGACGACGTCGACGTCCGGCAGGTCGTCGCGCGACAGCGCCGCGGCGCCGCGGAACTCGTCCTGCACGAGCGCGAACAGCGGCAGCCACGTGTCGCGGAAGGCCTCGTAGAGCGCGACCTCGTCGAGCCGGAGGTCGAAGCCCGGCAGGACTTCGCCCGGCCCCTCGGGCAGCGGCGCGTCCCCGACGTCCATCGCCTCGCCGCCGTCCGCGCGCGCCTTGAGGAAGCGGCGCAGCGTCAGGCCCGACTCGGCGACGTGCAGCACCGAGTCGACGCGACAGAGCGCGGGCAGCACGCCCTGGGGCGTGCCCGGCACCTCGATCACGCGGCACGGCACGCCCTCGTATTCGACCACGCGGTGGCGGTCGCGCAGCAGCTCGTCGAGCGCCCGGTCGAGCGCGTCGCCGTCGGCGACGCCGAGCGACAGGTAGACGCGCGGGATGACCCCGCCGACGGGCGCGGCGACGCCCAGCGCGAGGCCGCCGTCGAGGCCCTTCAGCAGATCGTCGCGGATCGCCGGAGCGATCGCGAGGTCGCCGCCCGAGAGGTCGTCGATCGCGCGGATACGGACCGGCAGGTAGAAGGCGACCCGCAGCCGCGCGCTCGCGCCCCCGG
>CALKYL010000119.1 GCA_938003515.1 uncultured bacterium | reverse complement strand
GGCTGGCCCTTGCCCTTCAACGCCTCGGCCGACTTGTCCGAGTTGACGGCGACGACCAGCAGGTCGCCGCGCGAACGCGCATCCTCGAGGCAGCGCGTGTGGCCGACGTGCAGGAGGTCGAACACGCCGTTGGTCAACACGACGACCTTGCCGCTGGCGCGGAGCCCGGACAGGATCGCCGCGAGGCTCTTCCGGTCCGTCATCACCTTGTCCTTCGATCGCTGCTTCTTCGGAACGACAACCAAGCCTGACCTCCCTGGGTGCTCGATGCGGACGGAACGGGCCGAAGGATGCCACGCCGGCGGGCCGGCGGCAATCTTCGTCCCGCGGGCTGCCGCGCGACGTCAGCGGGCGCCGGCGGGCACCGGCAGCGCCAGCAGCCGGCGCGCCTCGTCGACGAGCCAGGCGATGTCGGTGAACGGCTCGTACGAGACGTCCTGCCAGCGCACCCGGCCGGCGTCGTCGACCAGGAACGTGCCGTGCAGCGGCATGCCCTCGAAGTCGTCGTGGCAGCGCCACGCGCGGAACGCCGCGAGGTCCGGGTCGCAGAGCATCGGGAACGGCATGCGCTCGGCGACCGCGAGCTCGTCGTGGGCCGCGCGCGTCTTCGCCACCGTGTCCGAGCCGATCGCGACCACGTCGACGCCGAGCGCGTCGAACGCCGCGACCTTCGGCCGCAGCGCGTGCAGCTGCTCGACGCAGTGCAGGCAGCCGAAGCCGAGGTAGAACACGACGAGCTTCGCGCGGCCGTCGCCGTCGGGCGCGAGCGACCGCTGCGCGCCGTCGATGCCGGCCAGCTCGAAGCCGGGGTTCGCGACCGGCGCCCAGCAGCGCGGGCCGAGGCTGCCGAGCGGCGGCCGCTCGCCGAAGTCGGGGCCGAACGACGCCATGTCGTGGCCGATCCGGGCAGCGGCCGACCCGCGCTCGCCCGGCTGCACGCCGAGGCGCGCGAGCTGCTCGCGCAGCCCGGCGAGCGCGTCCGCGTGCTCCGGCGCGGCCTTCGCGGCGTAGGCGCGCTCGAGGGCGAGCATCGTCGGCAGCCGGTTGGGGCTCTTCTCGTGCTCCTTCGCGAGCGCGTCGATCGCCTCGTCGACCTCGCCGGCGGCGAGCCGCAGGTCGTTGCGCAGCACGACCGGCACCCCGCGCACCTGCTCGAGCTCGGCGAGCGCGGCCTTCGGGTCGCCGTCCGCCAGCAGCTGCTCGGCGCGCAGCTCGCGCAGGAGGTCGAGCACGGCCTCGACGTCGCCGGTCGGCTCGCGGCCGGCCTCCTCGACCGCCTTGTGCATGGCGTCGCGCTTGGCGCGCTCGGCGAACGCCTTGTCCTCGGCCTCGTCGATGGCGGCGGCGCGGCGCTGGCGCGCGGTCGCGAGCAGCGCCTGCGCGTCGGCGACGACGCGCTTCGCCTCGTCGCCGCGGCCGAGCCGGAACAGCGCGCGGCCCAGGATGCCGAGGCGCTGCACCTCCGCCCGCACGTCGTCGCTCGGCTCGAGGTAGCAGATCGGAAGAGCACACGTCTGAACTCCAGTCACACTGATATATCTCGTATGC
>CALKYL010000118.1 GCA_938003515.1 uncultured bacterium | reverse complement strand
GGCGGGTGGCACCGCGAGCACGACCTCCGCGGCCGTCCGGGTCGCCGGCACCTCGCCGCCGAGCGTCACCGCGAAGCCGCCGTCGACCGGCTCGACGCGCGTCGCGGTCCGGCCGAGCTGCAGCGCGCCGTCGAGCTCCCTGCGGCAGGCCTGCACGAGCTCCTCCGAACCCGAAGCGAACGAGCACGGCAGCGGGTCCACCGTGACCTCGCGCAGCCCGCCGCCGTCGAAGACCGCGCCCGTCCGCGCCGCGTCGCGGCACGGCACGACCTGCGGCGGCCGCCGCAGCAGGTCGAGGGTCGCCGCGACCTCCTCGCGCGCGAACGCGAACGGCCCGAGCTCGCAGACGAAGCCGTTGCTGCGCTGGGTGCGCACCCGGCCGCCCGGCGCCGCCGCGGCCTCGACGACCCGGACGCTCGCGTCGGGCCGGTCCCGCCGCCACCGCAGCGCCGCCGTCAGGCCCGCGAGACCGCCGCCGATCACGATGGCATCGAACTCGGGCATGCCGGAAAACTAGCCGGGTCCCGAGGAAATGCGATGGCATCAGCTTTCCGGCGCCGGGAGCCGATTCCATGCTTACGACGACCCCCATGTCCGTCCACCAGGCCCGCACCACCTGCAACCGCGACTGCCCCGACGCGTGCGGCATCGTCGCCACGGTCACCGACGGCGTCGTGACGAAGCTCGAAGGCGATCCGGACCATCCGGTGACGAAGGGGTTCCTGTGCTTCCGCACCAGCCGCTTCCCGGAGCTGCAGGCGTCGGAACAGCGCGTGACCCAGCCGCTCGTGCGCCGCGACGGCAGGCTCGAGCCGGTGACCTGGGAGGTCGCGCTCGACGTCGTCGCCAAGAAGCTGCTGCAGGTGCGCGACGAGTCGGGGCCGGCCGCGATCTTCCACTACCGGTCGGGCGGCTCGCTCGGGATCCTGAAGCACCTGACGGACCTGTTCTTCGACGAGTTCGGGCCGTGCGCGACCAAGATCGGCGACATCTGCTCGGGCGCCGGCGAGGCGGCGCAGCTGCTCGACCTCGGCACGAGCGACAGCAACGACCTGTTCGATCTGCTGCGGAGCCGCCACATCGTTCTGTGGGGCAAGAACCCCGCCGTCAGCAACGTGCACCTCGTGCCGGTGCTCAAGGACGCGAAGGCGCGCGGCGCGAGCGTCGTCTCGATCGATCCCGTGCACCACAAGTCGCTGCCGCTCGCCGACGTCGCGCTGCAGCCGGCGCCGGGCGCCGACTTCGAGCTGGCGATGGGCGTGCTGCGCGCGCTGTTCGACGAGGGTCGCATCGACCCGGCCGCCGCGCAGGCGTGCGACAACCTGCCGGCGCTCCGCGCGCTCGCCGAGCGCCACCGGGTCGACGAATGGGCGGCGCGTGCCGACGTCGCCGAGCACGCGGTGCGCGACCTCGCGGCCCGCTTCGCCGACGGCCCGACGGCGATCCTTGTCGGCTGGGGCATGCAGCGGCGGCAGCGCGGCGGCGCGATCGTGCGCGCGCTCGACGCGCTGTGCGCGCTGTCGGGCAACCTGTTCCGCTCCGGCGGCGGCGTGTCGTTCTACTTCGGCCGCCGCAAGCCCTTCCAGCCGTTCGGCAAGCCGGTCGTGCACCCGCGCACGATCCGCGAGCCGCTGCTGGGCCACGACGTGCTGGCGGCGAAGGACCCGCCGATCCGCGTCCTGTGGGTCACCGCCGGCAACCCGGTGTCGATGTTGCCCGACGCCCCGACGGTCGCGCGCGCGTTCGAGCAGACCGAGTTCGTCGTCGTCGCCGACTGCCTGCTCACCGACACGGCGCGGCGCGCGCACGTCGTGCTGCCGATCCCGACCCTGCTCGAGGACAGCGACGTGCTCGGCGCGTACGGCCACCACTGGATCGCCGAGTCGCGCCCGGTCGTGCCGCCGCCGCCGGGCGTGCTGCACGAGGTGCACCTGTTCCAGGCGCTCGCGACCCGGGTCGGGCTCGACAGCTACCCCCAGCACGGCGTCGACCAGCTCAAGCGCCAGGCGCTGGGGCGCATCGCCGGCCAGGGCGCGGGCCTCGAGTCGCTGCGCCGGCACGGCGCCGTGCGCAGCCCGCTGGCGAGTCCGATGCTGTTCCCGCACGGCCACGTGTTCACTCCCAACGGTCGCGTGCAGCTGTTGTCGGAGGCCCCGGCGGACGTCGAGGTCGAGGCGCCGCCGGCGACCGCGGGCAGCAGCGGGCCGCTGTGGCTGTTCTCGAACTCCACCGAGAAGAGCCAGGCTTCGCAGTGGGCGGGCAAGGGCCTCGGCGAACGGCCGTGGTGCGCCGTGCACCCCGAGGCGGTGCCGGGCATCGCCGACGGCGCGGTCGTGCGCGTCACGAGCGCCTACGGGGCGATCGAGGCCGAGCTGCGCCACGACCCGAAGCAGCGGCGCGACGTCGCGATCCTGCCCAAGGGCGGCCACTACGACCGCGGCCACAGCGCGAACGCGCTGATCGCCGCGCGGCCGACCGACATCGGCCTCGGCGCCGCCTACCTCGACTGCCTCGTGCGCATCGCGCCGGTCTGACGGCTCGCGCTCGCGCGCTCGGAAAGTATCCTGTGCGCCATGCGGCGGATCACGGGCACCCACGTCTACTCGTACGTGAAGTGTCGCCACCTCGCCGCGCTCGATCTGCACGTGCCCCGCGCGGAGCGCCGCGCGCCGACCGAGTGGGAGGAGTTCGCGGCGCAGCGCGGTCGCGACTTCGAGACGCGCTACGTCGCGACGCTGCCGGCCGTGGCGCCCGCCTACCCGGAGCGCGACTTCGACGCCGGGGCCCGCGCCACGCTCGCGCTGCTGCAGGGCGGCGAGGCGCTCGTGCACCAGGCCGTGCTGCAGGCCGGCGACCGGCTCGGGCTGCCGGACCTGCTGCGTCGGGTGCCGGGCGCGAGCGCGCTCGGCGACTTCCACTACGAGGTGCTCGACGTCAAGACGTCCGGCCGCTCGCGCGGCGACCAGATCCTGCAGGTCGTGTTCTACGCGCAGCTGCTCGCCGAGGCCCAGGGCCGCCTGCCCGAGCACGGCGCGTTGATCCTCAAGGACGGCCGCGAGGAGCGCTTTCGCGTCGCCGACTACACCGCGGCGTGCGACGAAGTCGTCGGCGACCTGCGCCGGCTGCGCGACGACCCGGGCGGTTCGCGGCCGTTCCTGCAGCTGGGCTGTGCGGGCTGCTACCACGACGAACGCTGCCTGCCCGAGCTCGAGGCGCGCGGCGACCTGTCGCTCGTCCAGGGCATGAGCCACGGCGCGCGCGCGATCCTCGAGTCGGTCGGCTGCCGGACGGTGCACGACCTCGCGACCTTCCACCCGGACGGCGCGCGCGCGCGCGGCAACCTCGACGCGACGCTGGTGCGACGCCTGCGCCGCGCCGCGCAGTCCCGTCTGCAGGGACGGGCGATCGTCGACGAGCGGCCGCGCGAACGGCCGGCGCCGGCCGCGCTCGTGCACGTGCTCGCCGATCCGTTCGCCGATCGCGTGCTCGCGTTCGGGCTCCTGTGGCCGGCCGCCGAGGACGGCACGTTCTCGTGCGCCCTGCCGCGTTCGCGGGAGGAGGAGTGGAACGCGCTGCGCCGGCTGCTCGCCGCCGTGCCGCCGCGCGCGCAGCTCTGGCACTTCGGCGAGCCGCTGCGGCGCTGGCACGAGGAGCACGCGTTCGAGCGCGAGGCCGACCCTTCGCTCGAGGCGCGGCTGGTCGACGTGCAGAAGCGGCTGAAGGCGGCGGCGGTCTATCCGGGACCGGTCGCGCTGCTCGCCGACTTCGTGCGGCACGGCCTCGGCCGTGACCCGCACCGCGCCGGACACGCGTAGGCGGCGGCGCTGCGGACGACGCGCCCCGACGGCGCCGCCCGGCTCGAGGCGACGCTCCGGGCCGACATGATGGAGCTCGCCGCGCTCAAGACCGGGCTGCTCGACGCGTCACCGACCGAACGGCCGGCCGCGGAGCCGTCGCCGGCCAAGGGGGCCGTCTCCGGGCTCTCGGGCTCCCAATCCCCCTGACCTCCGACGCGAGCTTGCGTCCGCGGGCTCGGGGTCTACGAACGGCCCCCTCGTGGAATCCCTCGACGACTACTTCGAATACGCGATGGACCTGCCCGAGGCCCAGCGCGGCAAGCTGCTGGCGCAGCTCCGCGCCGACGACCCGGCCCTGGCCGCGCGACTCGAGAAGGCGCTCGCGGAACAGGTCAAGAACCCGGACTTCGTCGCGCAGACCGCGCCGCGTCCGCCGCGGCCCGGCGAGCCGGACCGGCTGAAGCACGTCACGCTGCAGGTCGACGACACGGCGAAGGCGAGCCGTTGGTACGTCGAGGTCTTCCGCTGTCGCCTCGTGCGGCAGGACGCCGAGCGCGTCGTGATCGCGTTCGGCGAAGTCGAGGTGCACCTCGTGCAGCGCGACGTCGCCCCGCCGAGCCTGACCCTGCTGCGCCGCGACGTCGCCTCGATGGGTCCGAGCCAGAGGCGCGCCGACGGCGTGCGCGGCCTGCACCTCGTCGACCCCTGGGGCAACGTCATCGAGGTGGTCGACGGTCCGACGCCGGCGCCGCCCGACCGCGTCCCGTAGCGAGCCCGGCCCGGCGCGGCTGGGCTCGTGAGCCGCCGGCTGCTCTACTGCCTGCCCGCCGATGCCCGCCGACCTGAGAGCGACCTTCGAATCGACCGGCGTGCACGTCGCGATGGTCGGGATCGGCCTCGCGCTGCTGTTCGTGCTCGCGCGCGAGCTGCGCTACGTGCCGGGCAAGCTGATCGTGCTGATGTTCACGGCCTTCGTCGACATGGCGGGGCTGTTCATGGTCGTGCCGCTGATCCCGTTCTACGTGTCGCGGCTCGGCGCGGGCGGGGTCTCCGTGTTCGGCTTCGAGGTCGACGAAGGCACGCTGCTCGGTCTCGTGGTGTCGTCGTTCACGGTCGCGCAGCTGCTCAGCGCGCCGTTCTGGGGGCGCTTCTCCGACCGCTTCGGCCGGCGGCCCGTGATGCTCGTCGCGCTGACGGCGTCGGCTGCCGCGTATCTGCTGTTCGGCTTCGCCGAGACGCTGTGGCTCTTGCTGCTGTCGCGCGTCGTGCAGGGCGCCGGCGGCGGCACGGTCGGGGTCATCCAGGCCTACGTCGCCGACGCCGTCGAGCCGGCGCAGCGCGCCCGCGCGCTCGGCTGGCTGTCGGCGTCGACCAACCTCGGCGTCGCGCTCGGCCCGGTGCTCGGCTCGACCGCGGTGCGCTTCGCCGACGTCGACCTGATGCCGGGCGGAGCGACGCTGACGCTCGGCGCCGCCGCGCCCGGGGTCGCCGCGGCGCTCCTGTGCGTCCTGAACGCCGTCTTCGCGGCCGTCTACCTGGAGGAGACGCGGGTTCGGCAGCCGAAGGGCCGGCGACGGCCGTCGATCCGGTCGGCGATCCAGCGCATCGTCGTGCAGCCGACGCTGCCGACGTCGCGCATCGTGCTGATCTACGCGATCGCGATCGGCTCGGCCCACGGCATCAACCCGTTGCTGGCGCTCTTCCTCGGCGATCGCTTCGGCGTCACCGAGCAGACGATCGGCTACCTGTTCTTCTACATCGGCTCGCTGTCGGTGTTCGCCCGCGTGCTCGTGCTCGGCCGGCTCGTCGACCGCTACGGCGAGGTCCGGGTCTCGCGCGTCGGGCTGTGCTCCTTGGTGACCGCGTTCTTCCTGCTGCCCTTCGCCGACTCGCTCGGCACGCTGGCGCTCGCCGTCGCGTTCCTGCCGATCGGCATGGCGCTGACGTTCCCGTGCCTGACGTCCCTGGTGTCGCGGCTGGTGCCGCAGTCCGACCGCGGCATGTATCTCGGCGTGCAGCAATCCTTCGCCGGCTTCGCGCGGGTGGTGTCGCCGTTGGTCTACGGCTTCGCGTTCGACCGGTTCGGGAACACGTCGCAGTTCTGGTTCGCGGGCGCGATCGTGCTGTCGACGCTCCTGCTGGGCATCGGCCTGCGCCGTGCGACCTCCGAACCGCACGCGCCGGTCCCCTGAAGCGGGCCGCCGCAGCGAGGAGTGGCGACCTCGGGCGGACGGGGTGCTTGCGTCCGGCGAGCCGGCGCGTTGTCGTCGGGGCATGGCACGCGCGACCGAGCTCCTGATCCCGTGGCTCGCCCTGTCGCTCGCCGCGCAGGAGGCGTCGGAGGACGTCGCGCCGCCCGCCCGCCCGCACGTCGTCCTGATCGTCGCCGCCGACGCCGGCTACGCCGACTTCTCCATACACGGCGCGACGGACGTCGCGACCTCGCGCATCGACTCGATCGCGGCGAACGGCGTGCGCTGCACGAACGGCTACGTGTCGGGCTGCGTGTGCAGCCCGTCGCGCGCGGGGCTGATGACCGGCCGCTACCAACAGCGCTTCGGCCACGAGACCAACATCCCGCCGCGTCCGAGCGAGGAGAACGGTCTGCCGATCGGTGAGCGCACCGTCGCCGACGAGCTGCGTGGGGTCGGCTACCGCACGATCGCGTTGGGCAAGTGGCACCTCGGCTACGCTCCGCACTTCCACCCGACGGCGCGCGGCTTCGACGCCTTCTACGGCTTCCTGCAGGGGGCGCGGCCGTACTGGCCGCTCGAGCAGCCGACGCAGCTCAACCGCATGCTGCGGGACCGCGAGCCCGTCGAGGAGGCGTTCGACTATCTGACCGACGAGCTCGCGCGTGAGGCCGTGCGTCGGATCGAGGCGCGTGGGGAGCAGCCGCTGTTCGTCTACCTCGCGTTCAACGCCGTGCACACGCCGATGCACGCGACGCCGGCGGATCTCGAGGGCGCGTCCGGGCCGCCGCGCCGTCGGCGGCTGGTCGCGATGACGCGCGCGCTCGACCGCGCCGTCGGCGCCGTGCTCGACGCGCTCGAGCGCGAGGGCCTGCGCGACGACACGCTGCTGGTCTTCGTCAACGACAACGGCGGCGCGACCAACAACGCGGCGCAGAACGGCCCGCTGCGCGGCCACAAGGGGCAGATGTTCGAGGGCGGCATCCGGGTGCCGTTCCTGATGCAGTGGCCGCGGCGTTTGCCGAAGGGCCGGGTCTACGACGAGCCCGTGATCGCGCTGGACCTCCTGCCGACGTTCCTGGCCGCGGCGGGCGCGGCGCCGGACGGGGAGCGCCGGCTCGACGGGGTCGACCTGCTGCCGTACCTGGCCGGCGAGCGCGAGGCCGCGCCGCACGACGCGTTGTTCTGGCGGCACGGCGAGCACTGGGCCGTGCGCGAGGGCGCGTGGAAGCTGGTGCGGCAGGGCGACGGCGAGCCGATGCTCTTCGACCTCGGGCGGGACGTCGGCGAACGGCAGGATCGCGCGGCCGCCGAACCCGAGCGGGCCGCGGCGCTCGAGCGGCGGTGGCGGGCGTGGGCGGCGGAGCTGGCGACGCCCCGCTGGGGCTTCGGCGATCGCCGCGACTGACGGCTCCCGCGAGCCGCCGGTGCCAGCGGCGCTTCGCGCGGCCGTGTGAGGCACGACCGCCGGCCCGGGTTAGGATTCTGGGAATGCCAGCTCGGGGAACGCACCGCTGTCGCCGCCCGGTCCGCGAGGCGGCCCTGGCGCTGGCTGCGTTCGCGGCGTGCTCGGGCGGGGGCG
>CALKYL010000117.1 GCA_938003515.1 uncultured bacterium | reverse complement strand
GGGCTACCGCGGCGACGAGGCGGCCACCACGGGGCCCGTGCGCCTCGCCGCGGATCTCCGCCGTAGCCTCGAGGCCGCTCATCTCCGGCATCTGCCTGTCCATCAACACCACGTCGAAGCTGCCGCGCTGCCACTCGTCGCAGCACGCGCGGCCGTCGGACGCGAGCACCACCTCGTGGCCGTCGCGCGCGAGGATGCGCTCGATCAGCTTCTGGTTGACCGCGTTGTCCTCGGCGACCAGGATGCGGAGCTTCGGCGCGTCCTCCTGGCCGCTCGCCGGCAGCCACAGCCGCCTCGCGCCGTGGCTACGGTCCCCGGAGAGGTGGTGCAGGCGGGTCGCCAGCTCGCGGGCGGACAGCGGCTTGGTCACGTAGCCCGCGAAGCGGTGCTCGCGGCAGCGCGCCGACGCGCTGACCAGGTCCTGGAACGAGGTCAGGACGAGCAATGGCCGCAGGCCGTTGTCGAGCGTCGGCACGCGCCGGCAGAGCTCCGCGTCGGCGTCCGGATCGCGCTCGTCGAGCAGCAGGGCGTCGCCGCGCCGCAGCGGCGCGAGCGCTTCGACGGACGGCACGTGCTCGAACGGCAGGCCGAGCCGCCGCGCGACCGAGCGCACGGCGTCGACGACCGCGTCGGACCGGCTGACCAGCACCAGGCGGCTGGTGGCGTGCACCGTCGGCAGCGGCGGGAGCGGGCTGTCGCAGACCTCGAACGGCACGCGGATGTGGAACGACGTGCCGACGTCGACGCGGCTCTCGACGCGGATCGTGCCGCCCATCAGCCGCACCAGGCGGTCGGTGATCGACAGCCCGAGGCCGGTGCCGGCGAACCGCCGCGTGATCGTGTTGTCGGCCTGCGTGAACGGCGAGAAGATCGCTTCGAGGCGGTCCGGCGGGATGCCGACGCCCGTGTCCTCGACGACGATCTCGAGCTCGTGCACCTCGCCGAGCTCCATGCCGAGCGACACGCGCACGCGCACGACGCCCTGGCTCGTGAACTTGATCGCGTTGCCGACCAGGTTGGTCAGGACCTGGCGCACGCGCACGTCGTCGACCAGGTAGGCCTGCGCGAGCTCCGCCTCGAGCTCGAACGTGAGCTCGAGCTGCTTCGACTGGATGCGCGACGTCAGCGGCCGCAGCGCCTCGAGCACCAGCGACTCGAGCTCGGTCGGCACCGGCGACAGCTCGAGCTTCTCCGACTCGATCTTCGACAGGTCGAGGATGTCGCACAGGATGCCGAGCAGGCTCGCGCCCGAGCTCCGGATCACGCCGAGGTATTCGCGGAGCTCGGCGACGTCCTCGGTCTCGAGCGCGAGCTCCGTCATGCCGAGGATCGCGTTGAGCGGCGTGCGGATCTCGTGGCTCATGTTGGCGACGAAGGTCGACTTGGCGCGCGTCGCCGACTCGGCGGTCTCGACCGCGCGCTCGAGCTCGACCGTGCGGGCGCGCACCAGCTGCTCCAGCCGGTCGGCGTCGCTCGCGAGCTCGAGGTCGCGCCGCTGGATCACCTCCAGCATCTCGTTGACCGCGCGCACGAGCACCCCGATCTCGTCCTCGGGGTCGTGCACCGCCGCGCGCAGCGAGTAGTCCTTCGTCTCGCGGATCCGGTTGGTGGTGTCGACCAGCGCCGAGACCGGGCGCAGCAGCCGCGCGAGCAGCCAGTGGGCGGCGAGCCCGAGCACGCCGAGCGCGAGCAGGTCCGTGATCACGAGGCCGAGCAGGTAGGCGTCGAGCCGCGCCCGGATCGGCGCGCCGCTCGCGCGAACCAGCACGCGGCCGGAGCGCGGTTCGCCGGTCGCGTCCCGGTAGGGCATCGCCGCCGCCGCGACCCAGTCCGATCCGCCGTCGAATCCGCCGCGGTCGACCCCGGGCAGCAGCGCCTCGTCGCCGGCGCTCGCGAAGCGCATCCCGGACTCGAGGTAGACGGCGGCCGCCTGCAGCTCCATCGTGTCGGCGACCGTCGCGAGGAACCCCGCGACGTCTTCGCTGCTGTCGAACTCGACGCCGCTCTGCACGTTGACGGCGACCATCCTGGCCAGCGTCGTCAGCTTGTCGCGCGTGTTCTCGTGCAGCGTCGCCTGTTCGCGTCGGTACGTCTCGTACCCCGTCCACGCGAACGCGAGCAGCGCCAGCAGCGAGCACAGGGCGGTCAGACGCCGGCGGAGGGACCTCGGGCTGGCGCTCACGATCGTGGCCCCCGCTTCGACAGCTTCAGGAGGTGGGGGCTCGCGCGCACGCCCTGCCGTTTGAGGGCGTCGGCATTGACCTCGAACCGGATCGCGTTGTCGCGCACGAACAGCTGGATGCCGCCGCCGGCGGCCGCGAACCCCGGTCGTTCGCAGATCAGCGTCGCCGGCCGCTCCCGCAGCGCCCGGATCAGCTCGGAGACCTCGTCGTCGCCGACCGAGCGCGCGACGTAGACGACGTCGAAGCACGGCCGGTCGCCGGGCTCGACGAGCTCCGCTGGAGTGACGGCGACGACCTCGACGGCGCGGTCGCCGATGCGCTTCTTCGGGAGGTGGCGCCGCATCGCGGCGGCGGCGGGGTCGTCGCCGACCACCGCGATCGCGCAGGGCCGCTCGGCGTCGTCGTCCCTGCGGTCCTCTACCGACAGGTAGGGCGCGATCTTCAGCACGACCATCGCGCGCAGCAGCGCCGGCCGCGCGTCGGGCACCGGCTCCTGCAGCGGCGACACGGCCCTTCCCGCCTCGCCCGGAGCGGGCGAGCGGGTGGCGTGTGCTGCGCGCGGACAGACCATCAGCGCCAACACAGCGCCGGCAGCCGCCGCGTGCCTCTTCCTCGAGGTGCCGAGCATCGACGCCCGCCTCATCGACATCCGCCGGTTGTCGCCTTGACGCCGACGGTTGCGGCGGCCGCGGGCCCGCGGCGGCGGTGTCGCGTTATGCGACGGTTCCCCCCCCCCCCCCGCACACCCCCCGCCACCCCCCGCACGCCCCCCGCCTCACGCCCCCCCGCCCCCC
>CALKYL010000116.1 GCA_938003515.1 uncultured bacterium | reverse complement strand
CTTCGGGCACACGGCCTCGCACTCGTACTGGTTCGTGCAGTTGCCGAAGCCCTCGCGGTCCATGGCCGCGACCAGGTTGCGCGCCCGCTCGGCGCGCTCCACCTGGCCCTGCGGCAGGTGCCGGAAGTGCGACACCTTCGCGCCGACGAACAGCATCGCGGACGCGTTCTTGCACGCCGCCACGCAGGCGCCGCAGCCGATGCAGGTCGCGGCGTCGAAGGCGCGGTCCGCGTCTTCCTTGCGGACCGGGATCGCGTTGGCGTCGGGCGCGGCGCCGGTGTTCACCGAGATGTAGGCGCCGGCCTGCACGACGCGGTCGAACGCGCTGCGGTCGACGACGAGGTCCCGCACGACCGGGAACGCGCGCGCACGCCACGGCTCGACCCAGATCTCGGCGCCGTCCTCGAAGCTGCGCATGTGCAGCTGGCACGTCGTCGTGCCGCGCTCCGGCCCGTGCGCCTCGCCGTTGATGACGACGCCGCACGAACCGCAGATGCCCTCGCGACAGTCGTGGTCGAACGCGACCGGCTCCTCGCCGTTCTTGATCAGACGCTCGTTGAGCACGTCGAGCATCTCGAGGAACGACATGTCCGGCGAGACGTCGTCGAGGTCGTAGCGCACCATGCGGCCGTCCTGCGCGAAGTCGTCCTTCGTGCTGCGCCGCGACTGCCGCCAGACGTGGAGGGAGATCTTCATGGTCACTTGTAGCTCCGCACGGCCAGCTCGACGTTCTCGAACTCGAGCGGCTCCTCGTGCCGCTGCTCGGGCTGGTCCTCGCCCTTGTATTCCCACACGGCGGCGTGGCAGAAGTTCTCGTCGTCGCGCTTGGCCTCGCCGTCGACCTGCCATTCCTCGCGGAAGTGGCCACCGCACGACTCGCGCCGCTCGAGCGCGTCGCGGCACATCAGCTCGCCGAACTCGAGGAAGTCCGCGACGCGGCCCGCCTTCTCGAGCGACTGGTTGAGCGTCTCGGCGCTGCCGGGCACGCGCACGTCGGACCAGAACTCCTCTCGCAGCGCGGGGATGTCCCGGAGCGCCCGCTCGAGCCCCTGCGCGGAGCGCGACATCCCGCACTCGTTCCACATGATCTTGCCGAGCGCCTTGTGGAACTCGTCGACGGTGCGCTTGCCGTCGATCGAGAGCAGCCGCTCGACGCGGCTCTGCACGTCCTTCTCGCACCGGGCGAACGCCGGGTGCTTCGTGTCGACGGCGCCGGGCTTCTGCGCCGCCAGATACCCGCCGATCGTGTACGGGATCACGAAGTAGCCGTCGGCGAGGCCCTGCATGAGCGCCGACGCGCCGAGCCGGTTCGCGCCGTGGTCGCTGAAGTTCGCCTCGCCGAGCACGAACATGCCGGGGATCGTCGACTGCAGGTCGTAGTCGACCCACAGCCCGCCCATCGTGTAGTGCACGGCCGGGAAGATCCGCATCGGCTGCGAGTACGGGTCCTCGGCCGTGATCTTGGCGTACATGTGGAACAGGTTGCCGTAGCGCGCGGCGATCTTGTCCTTGCCGAGGCGCGCGATCGAGTCGCGGAAGTCGAGGTAGACGCCGAGGCCGGTCTCGCCGATGCCGCGCCCCTCGTCGCAGACCTGCTTCGCCGCCCGCGACGCGATGTCGCGCGGCGCCAGGTTGCCGAAGCTCGGGTACTTCCGCTCGAGGTAGTAATCGCGCTCCGCGTCGGGGATCTGGCCGGCCGGCCGCTCGTCGCCGGCCTTCTTCGGCACCCACACGCGGCCGTCGTTGCGCAGCGACTCCGACATCAGCGTGAGCTTGGACTGGTGGTCACCGCTGACCGGGATGCAGGTCGGGTGGATCTGCGTGTAGCACGGGTTCGCGAAGCCCGCCCCGCGCTTGTGCGCGCGCCACGTCGCGGTGACGTTGCAGCCCTTGGCGTTGGTCGACAGGTAGAAGACGTTGCCGTAGCCGCCGGTGGCGAGCACGACGACGTCGCCGGCGTGCGAACGCACCTCGCCGGTGACGAGGTCGCGCACGACGATGCCCTTCGCGTGGCCGTCGACGAGCACGACGTCGAGCATCTCGGTGCGCGGGAACATCTTCACCGTGCCGAGGCCGATCTGCCGCGACAGCGCGGAGTAGGCGCCGAGCAGCAGCTGCTGGCCGGTCTGACCGCGCGCGTAGAACGTGCGGCTCACCTGTGCGCCGCCGAAGCTGCGGTTGTCGAGCAGGCCGCCGTATTCGCGCGCGAACGGCACGCCTTGCGCGACGGCCTGGTCGATGATGTTCACGCTGAGCTGCGCGAGCCGGTAGACGTTGGCCTCGCGGGCGCGGAAGTCGCCGCCCTTGACGGTGTCGTAGAACAGCCGCCAGACCGAGTCGCCGTCGTTGCGGTAGTTCTTCGCGGCGTTGATGCCGCCCTGCGCCGCGATCGAGTGCGCGCGCCGGGGGCTGTCCTGGTAGCAGAAGCACTCGACCTCGTAGCCCAACTCGGCGAGCGACGCCGCCGCCGACGCGCCGGCGAGGCCGCTGCCGACGACCAGCACCTTGTACTTGCGCTTGTTGGCGGGGTTGACGAGCTTCAGCTCGAAGCGGCGGCGGTCCCACTTCTCCTGGACCGGGCCGGCCGGCACCTTGCCAGCCTGGCAAAGGCGCTGGCCGACCGGATCGCGCGCCCGGTGCGGCTCGACGGCGCCGAGGTGCGGGTCGGCGCCAGCATCGGCACCGTCGTCGCGGGACCGCAGGACAAGACCGCCGACCGGCTGATCGGCAATGCCGACATCGCGCTTTACGAGGTCAAGCGCAGCGGCCGCGGCGGTATCTGCGCCTTCTCGGCGCGCATGCGCGCGGCCTACGAAACGCGCCAGACCCTGCTGGCAGAGCTGAAGGCCGCCGTCGACGACCGCGCGTTCGAGGCGCATTTCCAGCCGCATGTCGCACTGGCAACTGGCCGGTTCGGCGGTTTCGAGATGCTGGCGCGCTGGCCGCACCCGCGACTGGGCCTTCTGGACCCCGAGGA
>CALKYL010000115.1 GCA_938003515.1 uncultured bacterium | reverse complement strand
TCCCGGCCCAGCAGTGCCTCCTGCGCGACGCCGCGCCGCGCGACGTTCCAGACGCCGACGCCGGGCTGGTTGCCGAACGCGTAGCGGCGCTGCTGCGCGTCGGTGGTGTTCGGCGTCCAGGCGAGGTCGAAGCCGTCGATCCAGCCGTAGGGGCCGTAGTCGATCGTCAGGCCGAGGATCGACATGTTGTCGGTGTTGAGCACGCCGTGCACGAACCCGAGCGCCTGCCAGCGCGCGATCAGGCGCGCCGTTCGTTCGGCGACCTCGCCGAGCCACGCCGCGACGGTGTCGGCGTCGCGGCCGGGGAACTCGGGGAACCAGCGCGTCAGCGTGAAGCCGACGAGCTTGCGCAGCAGCTCCGTCTCGCCGCGCGACGCGGGCAGCTCGTAGCTGCCGAAGCGCAGGAAGCTCGGCGCGACGCGGCAGACGATCGCGCCCGGCTCCGCCTGCGGGTTGCCGTCGTAGAACATGTCCCGCACGACGCGGTCGCCGGTCGTGACGAGCGAGAGCGCCCTGGTCGTCGGCACGCCGAGCGCGTGCATCGCCTCGCTGCACAGGAACTCGCGCACCGACGAACGCAGCACCGCGCGGCCGTCGGCGCGGCGCGAGTAGGCGGTCGGACCGGCGCCTTTGAGCTGCAGCTCGACGACCTCGCCGTCGGGACGCTCCAGCTCGCCCAGCACGATCGCCCGGCCGTCGCCGAGCTGTCCGGCCCAGACGCCGAACTGGTGGCCGCCGTAGTTCGCCGCGTACGGCTCCATCCCGGGCCAGCGCGCGTTGCCGGCGAGCACGCGCGCGGTCTCCGGGTCCCGCATGGTGGCCTCGTCGAGGCCGAGCTCTTCGGCGAGCGGGCGCGACCAGGCCAGCAGGGACGGGGCGGACACCGGCGTCGGGTCGACGCGCGACCAGAGCGCGCCGTGCACCTGTCGTGGCTCGGTGTCGGAGCGCGGGTCGCCCGGCAGCGCGTCGAGGAAGCGGCGGTGGAAGGTCGGCGTCGACATGGGTTCGGACCGGCGGTCGTGCGCGAGCGCCGCGTCGCTAGAGTCGGGCGGTGGCGTTCGTGAGGAGCTTTCCGCCGGTGGCCCGCCGTGACGCGCGCGTGCTCGTGCTCGGCAGCATGCCGGGTAGGGCGTCGCTCGCGGCCGTTCAATACTACGCGCATCCGCGCAACGCCTTCTGGCCGATCATGGCGGAGGTGTGCGGTTTCCCGGCCGATCTGCCCTACCGCGCCCGCCTCGCGGCGCTGCGGCGTCGTGGCGTCGCGCTCTGGGACGTGCTGGCGAGCTGCGTGCGGCCCGGCAGCCTCGACGGCGACATCGCGCCGGACAGCGCGGCGCCGAACGACTTCGCGACCTTCTTCGGCCGCCACCGCCGCATCCGCGCGGTCTTGTGCAACGGGGGCAAGGCCCACGAGCTCTTCGAGCGCCGGGTGCTCCCGGAGCTCGCGCAGCCGTTCGCCCGGCTGCCGGTGCACCGGCTGCCGTCGACGAGCCCGGCCAACGCCGGCCGCAGCTTCGCCGACAAGCTCGCGAGCTGGCGCGCGTGCCTCGCTCCGCTGCTCGGCCCGTGAGCCGACGCGCCGGCGGCGGCCCGGGGGCCTGCGTCAGTCCCCGGCCATCAGCCGGGTGACGCGGCGACTGAACGCCGCCGGATCCTCGGGCAGCAGGCCCTCGGCGAGCAGGGCCTGGTCGTAGAGCAGCGCCGACCAGTCGGCGAACCGCGTCTCGTCGTCGAGCGCCTCGAGCCTCTGCACGACCGCGTGGTCGGCGTTGAGTTCGAGGATGCGCTTCTGCTTCGGCACGTCGTGGCCGGCCTCGCGCAGCACCTTCTCCTGCCGCGCGCTCATCGCGCCTTCGTCGCTGACGAGGCACGCCGGCGAGTCGGTGAGCCGGTCGGTCAGCCGCACCGACTTGACGCGCTCGTCCAGCGCCTGCTGCACGCGTTCGAGCACGGGCTTGAGGGCCTTCTCGCGCTCCTCCTTCTTCTGCTTGTCCTCGTCGCTCTCGGGCAGATCGAGCGCCCCCCGGGCCGCCGAGACCAGCGGCTTGTCCTCGAACTCCCGCAGCGCGTCGACGACCCATTCGTCGATCGGCTCGGTCATCAGCAGGACCTCGTGGCCGCGCTTCTTCAGCGCCTCGATGTGCGGGCTGGCCTGCGCCGCGGCGAGGCTGTCGGCGGCGACGTAGTGGATCGACTTCTGGTCCGGCTGCATGCGGCCGACGTAGTCCGCGAGCGACACGAGCGCGTCGGGGTCGTCGCCGTGCGTGGAGTGGAAGCGCAGCAGCTTCGCGAGCCGCTCGCGCGCGTCGAGCTCGTGGTAGACGCCCTCCTTGAGCATGCGGCCGAACTCGCCCCAGAACAGCTCGTAGCGGTCGACCTTGCGGGTCTCGCCGTCGACCTCGCGCTCGGTCTCGCCTTCCGCCGCGAGCTCTTCGAGCAGCGTCAGCGTCTTGGCGACGACCTGCTTCCGGATGAACCGCGTCGTGGCGTCCTTCTGCAGGATCTCACGCGACACGTTCAGCGGCAGGTCCTCGCTGTCGACGACGCCGCGGACGAAGCGCAGCCACTCCGGCACGATCTCCTGCGCGTCGTCCATGATGAAGACGCGCTTGACGAACAGCCTGACGCCGCTCTTCCGGCGCTCGAGCAGGTCGAACGGCGCCTTCTCGGGCAGGAACAGGAGCCCGGTCAGCTCGTGCGTGCCCTCGACCTTGAAGTGCGTCCACGCCAGCGGCGCCTGCCAGTCGTGCGACAGCGACTTGTAGAACTCGCGGTACTGCGCGTCGTCGAGTTCGCTCTTCGGCCGCGTCCACATCGCGCGCGCCTGGTTCAGCGTCTGCCACTCGACGGTCTTCTCCTTCGCGTCGCCTTCGCCCTTGGTGCGCTCGACCTGCATGCGGATCGGCCAGCGCACGTAGTCGCTGTAGCGCTTGACCACGTCGCGCACCGGCCACTCCTGCAGATACTCCTTGGCGTCGTCCTTCAGGTGCAGCACGACGTCGGTGCCGCGTCCCTCGCGCGCCGCCGGGCGGATCTCGAACTCGCCCTTCGCCTCGCTCTCCCAGGTCCAGCTCTCGTCGCCGCCGGCCTTCCTGGTCGTGACCGTGACCGAGTCGGCCACCAGGAACGCGGAGTAGAAGCCGACGCCGAACTGGCCGATCAGCGTCAGGTCCTTCTTCTGCTCGGCGGACAGGGACTGCATCAGCTTCTTGCTGCCGCTGCGCGCGATCGTGCCGAGGTTCTCGATCAGCTCGTCGTGCGACATGCCGATTCCGTTGTCGCGGATCGTCAGCGTGCCGGCCGCCTCGTCGCGCAGGATCTCGACGCGCAGCTCCTTGTCGTCACCGAGCAGCACGTGGTCGGTCAACGCGCGGAAGTTGAGCTGGTCGAGGGCGTCGGCGGCGTTGCTGATCAGCTCGCGCAGGAACACCTCGCGGTGCGAGTAGAGCGAGTTGACGACGAGCGACAGGACCTCGTTGACCTCGGCCTGGAACGTGTGCTTCTCGGCGGTCGGAGACATGGTGGGGGGGCGGAGGACGGGAATCGCGGAGCCCGAATTCGGGGCTGGCAGGATTGCGACGGAGCCGGCGGGGATCAAGGGGGCTGCCGCCGACCGCCGCCCGCTCAGCGCGGGTCGCCGAAGTCGACGGCGATCGCCGGTGTGTCGATCCGGCCCATCCACAGCTCGCGGTCGCCGTTGTTCCAGACCGACGGCTCGAAGTGGAAGCGGAACGCGATCCGGTGACGCCCGCGCAGGGCCGACGGCGGCGCGCCGTCGAGGCGCCAGTAGTCCGCGAGCACGACCATCGATCGCACGGTCCCGACCGGCTGCGGCAGGCCCAGCCACTTCGCCGCCGTGATCACGCCCAGGCGCTCCCGCTGCCGCCAGGCCTGACCGTCGACGAGCAGGTCGAAGTGGAACGGCTGCGGGATCGCGGCCATCGTGGTGCCGGTGACGTTGTAGCTGCGCGGACGATCCGAGTCGTTGCGCAGCTGCAGCGCGAGCGGCAGCGATTCGCCGGGCGCCGCGTCCGGCCGGCTCGCGACGATGCGCGCCCGGAGCCCGTCGACCGGATCGCTCCACGCGCCGACGAGCCCGCGCACCGCGAAGCCGACCGCGACGTCGAGCGGCTGCTCGAACGCCGGCCGGCCGCCGGCGGAGGTCGGCAGCGCGCGCAGCCGCACGCGCAGCCGGTATTCGCCGGGTTCCTCGACGACGACGCCGGTGCGCACGCCGGCCTCCGGCACGACGCCGCGGCCGAACCCCCATTGGAAGTCCTCGCGGGCGCCGTCCTCGTCGAGCCGCACGGTCAGGAGCGGCGCGATGCCGTCGTGCAGCACGCGCACGTCGACCAGTTCGAAGCCGAGCGTCGTCGCATCGGCGCCGAAGGTGCAGCCGACCCGCGCGACGTCGCCGAGCACCCGCCGACCCGGTCCGGTCAGCGCGACCTCGAGCACGATGGGGACGACCGGACCGCCGCCGACCGCCGCCGCGGCGCGCGCCGCCAGCGAGGCGTCGTCCTCGCCGGGGCGCCGCGCGACCACGTGGCACGGCGCGCCCGTCTTCGCCCGGCCTTCGAGCGAGAAGCGCACGCCGGAGAACAGGTCCCAGCCGGCGCGCGGGGTCGCGAGCCGGACCGCGAGCCACTCGTTCTCGGCTGCCGCCGCGTGCTCCGCCGGCGCGACGTAGGCGATCGTGAAC
>CALKYL010000114.1 GCA_938003515.1 uncultured bacterium | reverse complement strand
CGCGCCGGTCGTCTGCGTGGTGTAGTTCGACCGGTGCACCATCTGCGCGGGGCCCGGCGGCGGCACGGTCGCGCCGATGCGGACCTGCCACGCGTTCTGCGCCGGCACGAAGGCGAACGTCGGCGCGGCGAGGCCGACGGCCTGCGTGAACACGGCCACGCCGATGGCGCTCGGGTCGGCCGGCAGCTGCCAGACCTGGCTCGGATCGGTGCCGGCGACGAGGCTCGTCAGGTCCAGGCCGACGTTCCACTGGCAGTTCGGCGCCTGGAACGCGCCGAGCTGGATCGGCAGGGCCGCGCCGCCCGACTGCTGGTTGTCGAGCGACAGCGCGTGCAGGACGAACGGGATCGACGCGCCGCCGCCGGGCGTGACGGTCTGGTCGACCGTCAACGTGCCTCCGACGACGCCGTTGCCCAGCACCTGCGCCACGCCGAGCGACAGCGAGCCCGAGGCCGTCGCGCACGCGGAGTCCTCCCAGATGCGCGTGACCTCGCCGCGGGCCTCGGTCGCGTGGAAGAAGAACCCGTCCGCCGGCCAGTTGTCGCCGCTGCCGCCCGTGACGGTGATGTCGAGCATCAGGTTGCCGTTGCTGCGCTGGTAGACGAGCGGCTGCGAGAGCGGGATGTCGACGGTGAACGGGTTGGGGTAGGGCCACTGCCGGGACGCGGCCGGCACCTGCAGGGTGCCCGAGAAGACGTTGGTTGGCAGGGCGGCGCCGATGTTCGTGAGCCAGTCGGCGCTCATCGTGTCCGGCGTGATCGGGACCTCGTAGACGTCGACCGTGGCCTGGAACGTCTTCGCGACCGGCACGTCGAGGTTGAAGTTGCCGCCGTCGAGCCGCAGCCGCAGCTCCGTGACGACGGCGACGGACTGGCACAGCTGTGCTCCGTCGACGAGGTACTGCACGCGCCCGGAGGTCCAGCCCAGCGGCGTGCGGGCGGCGCTCGTGCCTTCGAGCGACTCGTAGCCGTTCGGCACGACGCGAAGGGTCTGCGCGGGCACGGCGACACAGAGGAGCGACAGCGACAGGAATCCCGTGTGGTACATGCCCGCAAGGTGCCGCTCGCGGCCGCCGGGTTCCCTCGGACCTGGGATCTCGGAACCCGTAGCGGTGGTGCGGCACCATGCGCACATGAAGATCCGCGCTTCGTGGTCGCTCGCCGTGGTGCTGGCCGCGTGCTCGTTCGCGCCGCCGTCACAGCCAGCCGCCCCGGTCGCCAGGGCCGAGCTGTGGGCGGCGCTCGACGGGGAGGCGCTGTTCACGATCGCCGGCGGGCTCAAGCCGATGAGCGGCGGCTTCTGGCATACCTGGATCGACGTCGCGTCTCCGGACCTGAGCGAGGTGCGGCGCGTGCGCCGCGAGCTCGCCGAGTGGCGCGACGACGAGCTGTGGGCGGACGTGCACGTGTTCGACCAGGTGCACGAGGGCCGGCGCGCGGCGCTCGCCTACGTCGTGGATCGCGACGCGGTGGCGGACGTCGTCGCCCGACACCGCGCCTTCTTCGCGCCGTACGGGCTCGCACCGGACACCCACCCGGCCGAGGTCGTCGCGGTCGTCGAGCGCATGCCGCCGCTGGACCGGCACCGCGGGCAGGGGCTGCTGTTCGGTTACCCCGAGCACGCGATCGACTTCTTCGTGCGCGCCGAAGCGGAGCGGGCGCCGGAGGGACCGCCGTCGAAGCGCCGCTTCGTGCAGCTCCCGACGTTCGGCGCTGCGAAGGGGCGCTTCGTCTACGCCGTGCCCGAGGACCACGTCGAAGGGCCCGAGGACCGCGAACTGGCCGAGGCGACTGCGCGCGTGCTCGAGCGCTATCGGGAGTTGCGCGCGGCGTGCGCGCGGCCGGGGGAGGGGTCGGTCGCCGACGTCGTGCGCGCGCTGCGCCGCGCCTTCGCCGGCATCCGGGACGGGGCCGCGGCGGTCTCGCGGTGACGTGCTCGCCGCGAAGGCGGTGACCTCGAGGCGAACCGACGCGCACGCCGCCTCGGCGGCACGGATTCGACGGAACCGCCGACCCGCGAGCGGCACCTCGCACTCGTGGTGACTCGAACTCACGGGCCGTCGACCCGTTCGACGGCGGCGGTGCAGTGTCGCGAGGTCGTCGACCTGGCGAGCATCCTCGATCCGGACGTGCACGTAGCGATCTGGCGCCGCGCCCCGGACCCGCGGATCGTCGACCTGCTGCGCCCGGACGGCTGCCGGGGCGGCTCGCACGCGCGCTTCGTCGGGCAGAGCGCGCGCCTGGACGCGGAGCGCGACGTCGCCGCCCTGGTGCCGGCCGCCGCGCGTGCCGCCGACCCGGCCGGCGCCGAGGCGCTGGCGGCGGACACGGCCGAGCTCTGCGAGATGTTCGCGCAGCTCGTGTGCGCCGACGAGCTCATGGTCTCGCTCGAGAGCCCCGACGAGGCCACGTGCCCGCGCTTCCACGTCGACCGGGTCGGGATCCGCATGCTCGTGACCTACCTCGGCCCGGGCACCGAGTGGCTGCCGCACGAGCACGTCGACCGGCGCTGGCTCGGCAACGCCGGACACGGACGCCCGGACGAGCAGAACGGCCTGATGTTGCCGGGCGCCGAGGTCCAGCGGGCGTCGCCGTTCGACGTGGTGCCGCTGAGATGTGGAGCGTGGCCCGGGGCCGAGGGCTTCGGCGCGGTGCACCGCTCGCCCGACCCGGCCGGTCGGCCGCGCGTGCTGTTGCGCGTCGACATGCTGAGCCAGTGCGCGTTCGACGTCGGGTAACGGCGACCCCGACGGAAACCGGTTCGATCGCGATTCGCGAAGGACGTCGCCACGCGCGCCAGTCGCCCCGCCAGTCGCCGCCAGGCGGCTCGCGTTCCCAGGCTCCTCACCCAGGGCGCTGCCGGATCGCCACCTGCCCGCCAGCAGCGGCGCCGAATCGGCCGCGCCGCCGCTGGCGATCCGCGGCCCCGGCGCCAGGATGGCGGCCATGGCGATCCGCACGCGCTGCCCGTCCCTGTCCGCGCTCGTCGTGCTCACGGCCGCGGGCTGCGCCAAGGCGCCGCCGGCGCCGAGCCCGCGCACCCCGCCGAACGTCGTCGTGCTGGTCAGCGACGACCAGGGCTGGATGGACTTCGGCCTGCACGACCCCGATGTCTACACGCCCAATCTCGACGCGCTCGCGGCGTCCGGCGTGCACTTCGCGCAGGCGTTCGCGATGCCGCAGTGCACGCCGACGCGGGTCGCGCTCCTGACCGGGCGCTACCCGAGCCGCTTCGGCGGAGCGGCGCTCGCGGCGTCCAACGCGCCGGCGGTGCCGGCCGGCACCGCGACGCTGGCGACCTGCTTCTCGGCGAGCGGCTACGACACGCACCTGGTCGGCAAGTGGCACCTCGGCTCGCGGCCGCAGCACGGCCCGCGCCAGTTCGGCTTCGCGCACTCCTACGGCTCGCTCGCCGGCGCGGTCGGCATGTACGACCACCGTTACCGCGACGGGCCGTTCGAACACACGTGGCACCGCGACGACGTGCTGATCGACGGCCACGAGAACGGCCGGCACGCGACCGACCTGGTCGCCGACGAGGCGGTGCGGGTCGTCGAGGAGGCGGGCGCGCGGCCGTTCTTCCTCTACGTCGGCTTCCACGCGGTGCACACGCCGCTCGACGAACGCGGCCGCTTCGTCGACCGGCCGACGCAGCTCGATCCCGACGACCCGACGCGCTGGCTCGACGAGGACGAGATCGAGTGGTTCCACGACCCGCTCGGCGTGATCCAGCGCGAACGCGACCCGGAGCGGCGGCTGTTCCTGGCGGCGCTGCACCACCTCGACGCGGCCGTCGGTCGCATCGTCGACGCCCTCGAACGGACCGGCAGGCGCGGCGACACGCTGGTCGTGTTCACCTCCGACAACGGCCCGCAGGTCGACTGGCCTGGCGCGGCGTATCCGGACGACCTGCGGCTGACGGACTTCAACCGGCCGAGCGAGCTGCGCGGCAGGAAGACCGACGTCTACGAGGGCGGCATCCGCGTGCCGGCGTTCTGTTCGTGGCCGGGGCGCATCGCGCCGCGCCGGGTCGACGGGCCGGTGCACGTCGTCGACTGGCTGCCGACGCTGCGGGCGCTGCTGGCGCCGGACGGCGCGCCGGATCCGGCGTGGGACGGCCTCGACCTCGGCCCGGTCCTGTTCGCGGGCGGGCCGGTGCCGCCGCGCGAGCTGTACTGGACGTGGGCGCCGAACACCAACCGGCGCGCGCTGCGCTCGGGCGACTGGAAGCTCGTGCGCTACGGCCGCGGCGAGCCCGGGCCCTCGGACTGGCAGCTGTTCGACCTGCAGAGCGACCCGCGCGAAGAGCACGACGTCGCGCAGGCGCACCCGGAGGTCGTCGCGGCGCTGCACGCGCGCTATCTGTGGCACCGCGCGCGCGACCGCTGACGGGCACGCACTTCGAACCGGAGGCGCCGCGAACGGTCGGCGACGCCGGTCTGCGACCGTGCGGCACGGGACCCGATCAGCTCGTCAGCCGTCGCACCAGCGCCTCGTGCTCGGGCGTGCCGATTCCGGCCGACACCGCCGCCTGCAGTCCGGCGGCGTCGCCCCGCAGCAGCGCCGGCACGTCGAGCCCGAGACCGGGGAAGACGTCGCTGCGCAGGATGCCGGAGCGGTCCGGCACGAGCGGTTCGTAGACGCCGCGCCGCAGCACGAACCAGTCCACCTGCTCGTCCAGCACGCGCAGCACGAGATACTCGGGCACGCCGACGCGCCGGTAGACGCGCAGCTTCTGGTGCAGGTCGTAGCTGACCGAGCTGGCCGCGACCTCGACGACGAGCTCGGGCGGGCCCACGAGGTATCCGTCGGCGTCGACGCGCGAGCGACCCGTCGGCCCCGCGACGCGCAGCAGCAGGTCCGGCTGCGGTTCGTTCTCCTGATCCAGGCGCAGCGTGACGTCGGTGCCGCCGCGCACGCCCGGTGTGGCCCTGGCGAAGTCACTCAGCCAGCCGCTCAGCAGGAAGTGGGGATCTCCGTGCTGGCGGCAGCGGACCGGTGACGGCATGTAGACCACTCCCTCGATCAGCTCCGCCTTCTTGAGGTCGGGCATGGCCGCGTACCGGCGCTCGAACTCGTCGCGCGTCAGCACGTCGCCGGCGCAGAGGACGGGGATGTTCGAGGACGACGCCATGCTCGGAGCCATGCCGGGAGGTGGCACGACGGGTGCAGTGTACCGCCGCGGCCGGTCCCACGAGCGTGATAGGGGATCGAGCGAGCCGCCGCCCCGTCAGTCGTCGAGCTCGTCGAAGACGCCGTGCGGCATGCGGCCGCGCAACCTGGCGAGCGCGCGCTGGTAGCGCTTGAACGCGGCCTCGACGCCGATGCCGAGCAGCGCCGCGGTCGCCTTGGCCGAGAGCTGCTCGATGCCGCGCAGCAGCACGACCTCGCGGTCGGTGGCCTCGAGCTCGTCGAGCGCCTGCTGCACTTGGGCCCGGTGCTCGTTCTGCACCGCGCGCGTGACGGCGCCGGTCACGTCCGCCGGCAGCTCGGGGTCGGGTTCGCCGTCGCGCTCGACCGCCGGACCGCGGGCGTGGCGCCGGGCGAGCTTGCCGATCCGGAAGACGATCGTCTGGCTCAGGTAGCGCAGCAGCACCGGCGTGCGCCGACGGCTCGGGTCGCCGCACAGCTCGCGCAACTTCGGCAGCGCCGCCAGCCACGCGTCGTGCACGAGGTCGTCGGGGTCGTAGATGCGGCGCAGGGACCGTCCCAGCCGGAAGTTCGCGTGGGCGCGCAAGAGCGGCGAGAGGTGCGCGACCAGCCACTCGAGGCTCTCGCGGTCGCCGTCCGTCGCGCGGGCGATCCGGAGCGTCGTGACGTTCTCGCCGGGCGCGGAGCCGCGGGGGGGCTGATCGGCTGGGGGCGGCACGAGACGCGGCGGAGGATAGCACGGCCGCCGCGCGTCCGCGCCCCTCGCGGTGGCGCGCGGACGCGCGCCCCGAGCTCATCGGTCGAGCTCGGCGAACCCCGGGGCGTCGCGGATCGGATCGAGCGCGTCGTGCTCGAGGTCCCCGTCGCGCAGCGGCCCCGCGTCGGCGAGCGCCCGCAAGACCAGGAGCGCGGACGAGACGCGCGGCGCGGACAGTTCACGCGCGTGGGCCTCGGCGCGGCCGGCGCGCGCCGCGATGCGCGCCCAGAGACAGATCTGGTGCGGCGCGTCGAGCTTCGCCCGGCGGCCGGCGACGTCGTCGGCGGCCATCGCCTCGGCGATGCCCTGCAGTTCGTCGAACCGGCTCAGCTGCGCCACCGTGTGGTAGCGCTGCACCTCGACGCCGAGCCGTGTGTCGTGCCACGCGCGGGTGCCGGGATCGATCTCGATCGCCCGCTCGATGCTGGCCGCTGCGCGCCGCAGCGCCTCGGCCGCCGCCTGCGGGTCGCCGGTCTCGCGGCGGATCTTGGCCTGCTGCGCGAGCGCGGCGGCGAGGCCGTTGTGGTTCTCCGCGATGCCCGGTTCGCGGGCCGCGTTGGTCGCGCGCAGCGCGACGGCTTCGTCGATGCAGCGGGCCGCGTCGTCGTCGGCGCGCAGCGCGTGCTGGATGCCGGCGAGGTTGTTGAGGGTCTCGGCGAGCTGCGCGCGGGCCTCGTCGTCGTCGCCCTGGAGTTCGTAGTGGCGGCGCCGCGCGCGGGCCGCGAGCTGCAGCTCGTCGCGGGCCGCCTCGAGGTCGCGCCGCGCCATGTGCACCCCGGCGAGCAGCCCGT
>CALKYL010000113.1 GCA_938003515.1 uncultured bacterium | reverse complement strand
TCTTTCTCTACACGACGCTCTTCCGATCTCCCGCGCCGTCCGTCGTGCCGTCGGTCGCGCCGAGCCGTGGCAGCGCGCGCCGGTCGACCTTGCCTCCGATCGTGCGCGGCACCCGGTCGAGCAGCGCGATCGCCGCGGGGATCATGTACGGCGGCAGCTGCGCCCGCACGGCCTCCCGCAGTCCGTCGGCGCGAGGCGGAGACGCCCGATCCCGGGGCACCACGTGGGCGACCAGCGCGCGGCCGGGCTCGTCGCCTTCGACGGTGCAGACGGCCTCGCGCACGCCGTCGCAGCGCAGCAGCGCGGCCTCGACCGCCTCGAGCTCGATGCGGTAGCCGCGCAGCTTGACCTGGGCGTCGATGCGCCCGAGACAGCGGAGCCGCCCGTCGGGGTCGCGCACGACGAGGTCGCCGGTGCGGTAGACGCGCCCGATGCCGGGCAGCGTCGGGAAGCGCGCGGCGGTCAGCTCGTCGAGGCCGAGGTAGCCGCGCGCGAGGCCCGGCCCCGCGATGCACAGCTCGCCCGGCGTGCCGTCCGCCACCGGCTGCATCGACTCGTCGAGCACCCAGGAAGTGTGCGGCGGCACCGGCGTGCCGATCGTCACCGGTTCGCCCGGCACGACCCGCCCGCGCACGACGGTCACCGTGCACTCGGTCGGCCCGTAGCCGTTCTCGAGCCAGAGATCGCGTCCCCACGACGCGGCGAGGTCGTCGGGCAGCGGCTCGCCGCCGACGTAGCACAGCCGCAGCGCCGGCAGTCGTTCGCGCGGCGACGCGCACGCCATCGCGCGCAGCAGCGTCGGCGGCGGACACAGCACCGTCACGCGTTCGCGCCGCAGCCAGGGCACGAGATCCGGCCCGAGCCGCACGGCGTCGTCGTCGAGCACGACCAGCGTCGCGCCGGCTGCGAGCGCGAGCCAGGTCTCCTCGACCGACGAGTCGTAGGCCGGCGAACTGCCCTGCGCGACGCGGTCCTCCGGACCGATGCCGAAGCGCGCCACGCCCTCGCGGATCAGGTTGACGACGCCGCGGTGTTCGATCAGCACGGCCTTCGGCGCGCCGCTCGTGCCCGACGTGTAGATGCAGTAGGCGAGACTCGCGGCGGACAGCCACGGCGGCGGTGGCGCTGCCGCCGTGGGTCCAGCCGTGGGGCCAGCCGAGGCCGCCGGCGAGGCCGCCTGCTCCGCGCGCGAATCGTCGGCCACGAGCACCGGCGCGCCGAGCCCCGCGAAGCGCTGTGCGCCCGCCGGATCGGTGATCACGGCGACCGCGCGCGCGTCGCGCACGACGTGGGCGAGGTGGCCGTCCGGGAAGCTCCGGTCGAGGCAGACGTGGGCCGCGCCGACGAGGAGCGTGGCGAGCTGCGCCGCGAACAGCCACGGATCCTCGCGCGGCAGCAGCACGACGACGACCGCCTCGCCGTGCACGTGGGCGCGGAGCCGCGACGCGAGCCGTTCGGCCCGATCGGCGAGCTCCGCGTAGGTCACGGTGCGGCGCGACGGACGACCGGGGCCCGGCGGCACGTCGATCGCGACGCGGTGGCCGTGGCGCGCGGCGCTCGCCAGGAAGAGCTCGGTCATCAGCATGCGGCTCGGTCCATCATCCGCGGCGCGGCGACGCCGGTCGACGTCGTGCGTTCAGGCCGTCCCGTCGGCGAGCTGCAGGAGGTGCGGGGCGGCGAGCCCGGCGAGCGCGCGACGCGCCGCGGGCGGCAGGTGCCGGTAGCCGCGGACGGCGCCGCGACAGGACGCCGCCCCGCAGCAGCACGCGAACGGTTCGTGCATGTCCCACTCGTTGGTCTCGTAGTCGAACGTGACCTCGTCCCCCCTCCGGATCGCGCGCGGCGCGATCAAGAGCCGCTCGTGCAGGACCCCGTTCGGTTCGCACGAGTGGTTGAGGAACCGCCAGGCGTAGCGCGCCGGCTCCGCGTCCGGATCGACGCCCTCGTGCACGTCGAGGTGTCGGTCGGCGCCGAGCTGCACCGAGTAGCGGGACGGCCGGTCGACGACGTCGCCGTCGAGGCGCAGCACGACGCCGCCGGCGGGCACGTCGACCGCGGCGAGCACGGCGCGGTGGCCTCTACGGGACACGATCCGGACCCGGCAGGCCGGATCGTGCAGCAGCGGATGCAGGAAGGTCTCCATCGGACGCAAGCGGGGCACGCGGGTTACGTGCGCCGTCCGGCGTCCCCACCGCGGGACGTGCAGGCCCTCGCACGCCGCGCGCTTCGAGCGCTACAGCCCGAGCAGGCCCTCGTGGGCGTTGGACGTGGTCAGCCCGGCCGGGTTGAAGCCCGGGTCGAGCGACAGGCCCTGCGCATACAGGGACGTGCCGAGCAGCGTCGGCGTGCCCGGGATCGCGCCGCTCCAGGTCGCCGCGCCCGCGGCGCCCGCTACCGCCACGAACAGGTCCGGCGTGACGTAGCCGCTGCAGCCGGGCATGCCGATGCCGCCGAGCGGCGTCGGCGGCGTCTCGGCAAGGCTGAGCACGAGCACCGCGACGGGCACGGTGGGCACGAGGTTCGTGAGCTGCAGCGCGTAGGTCTGGCCGAGCCGCGGCGGCGCCGGTGCGGCGAGCGACGGCACGCCGGCGGAGCCGCTGCAGCCCGCGCCGAACGAACGGGTGTTCGCGCCGTACAGCCAGGTCTGGCCCGGGACGCCGGAGCCGCCGTAGCGCACCGCGAGCTGCGCCGCGGCGTCGAACGCCAGGCCGAAGTCCCGGCCTGCCGCGCCCGCGGGGGGCCGCGGCGTCCACGTCAGCATCAGACCGTCGAACTCCCACGTGTCGGCGAGCGCGTTCCCGATGTTGTCGACCCCGCCCGTCAGGATCGACACGCCGCGCCCCGGGTGGAAGACCAGCTCGGCGCCGGCGCGTGCCGACGGCCAGGTCGCGACCTGGGGGACCTGGATCCAGCTCGCGCCGTCGTAGAGCCAGAGCTGGTTGTTGGCGCCGACCAGCGGGTCCGCGCCGCCGAACAACAGGCACCGGCCGATGCTGGCGTCGAAGCACATCGCCGCGTTTTCGCGCGGCCCGGGCGTGCCGACCGTCGTGATCTGCGTCCAGGTCGCGCCGTCGTATTCCCAGGTCTGGGCCGACGCGCCCACGAGGCCGCTGGTCGCGCCGCCGAACGCGACCGTTCGACCGCGCACGGGATCGAAGCACATCGCGTGCTTCCACAAGCCGCCCGGGGTCGCGAGCGGCGTGACCTGCGACCAGGTGACGCCGTTGAACTCCCACGTCTCGTCGATCGCCGAACCGATCGAGAAGACGGAGTTCCAGCCGCCGTAGAGCACGTGCACCGACCGCGTGAGGTCGTAGACGAGCCTGGCCTCGGAGCGGCCGGAGGGTCCGGACGCCACCGGCAGCTGGGCCCAGTCGCCCGTCCAGCGCCAGGTGTCGTCGCTGAACGGCGTCGGGGAGACGGCGCGTCTGCCGCCGAACAACAGGATCGAACCGTTCGGCGCCCCGGCCATCGCCGGCGCCGCCAGGCTGCCTGGAGAGGTCGACGGAGCGGCCTGCTGCCATTGGCACGCGAGCGGCGCCGCGAGGGCGAGCGCGGCGGCGACCGCGGCGGCGGAGGAGGGACCACGGGGGGCGCTGGGCATGGGCCGCCCATTGTGCCGCATCGGCCGCGGCGTGGGCCGCTGCGGCGGTCCCGGCGCCGCAGATCGCGCGACCCGCCTGCACGCCGGTCGTTCGACACGTATGTTCCGCTGCCCATGCTGCTCCGCACCGCCGTCGCCGTCGCCGTCGCACCTCTCGTCGCCCTCGTCGCCCACGCGCGCTGCCAGGACCCCTCGTCCGGTCCGCCGAAGACCGCGATCGACGTGGCGCTGCTCGCCGATCTCGAGGCGCGCGCGATCGGCCCCGCCGTCTGCGGCGGCCGCATCGGCGCGGTCGCGGGGGTCCCGGGCGACCCCACGGTCGTCTGGGCCGGCGCGGCGAGCGGCGGGGTCTGGCGCTCGACCGACGGCGGCGTGCGCTTCGAGCCGGTGTTCGACGACCAGGACGTCGCGTCGATCGGCGCGATCGCGATCGACCCGCGCACGCCCGAGGTCGTCTGGATCGGCTCGGGCGAGGGCAACCCGCGCAACTCGGCCAGCGTCGGTCGCGGTGTCTACAAGACGCTCGACGGCGGCCGCACGTGGCGGAAGCTCGGGCTCGAGAACACCGAGCGCATCCATCGCATCCTGCTGCATCCCGACGACCCCCACACCGCCTGGGTCGCCGCGTTCGGCACCAGCTGGGGCGAGAACGAGGAGCGCGGCGTCTTCAAGACGACCGACGGCGGGGCGACCTGGTCCAAGGTCCTCTACGTCGACGAACGCACCGGGTGCGGCGACCTCGTGCTCGACCCGCGCAACCCCGACAAGCTGTTCGCCGGCATGTGGCAGCACCGCCGCACGCCGTATTCGTTCACCAGCGGCGGCCCGGGATCCGGCCTCTACCGCACGCTCGACGGCGGCGCGTCCTGGCAGCGGCTCGACGCGGACGACGGGCTGCCGAAGGGCGAACTCGGCCGCATCGGGCTCGCGATCGCCGCCAGCGATCCGCGCGTCGTCTACGCGCTGGTCGAGGCGAAGAAGAGCGTGCTGCTCAAGAGCGAGGACGGCGGGTTCCGCTTCCGCACCGTCAACTCGTCGGACGGCATCGCGCCGCGGCCGTTCTACTTCGGCGACATCCGGGTCGATCCGCACGACGCCAACCGCGTCTACAACATGCACACCGTGGTCGACGTGTCGACCGACGGCGGCCGCACGTTCGACGGGCTCGTCGGCTGGAACGCCGCGCACCCGGACCACCACTCGATGTGGATCGACCCGACCGACCCGCAGCGCATCCTGCTGGGCAACGACGGCGGCGTCTACACGAGCGGCGACCGCGGCGGGTCCTGGCGCTTCTGCAGCAACCTGCCGCTGGCGCAGTTCTACCACGTCGCCGTCGACCAGGACGTGCCCTACCACGTCTACGGCGGCCTGCAGGACAACGGCAGCTGGCGCGGCCCGTCGACCGTCTGGGAGAACGGCGGCATCCGCAACCTGCACTGGCAGGAGGTCTGCTTCGGCGACGGCTTCGCGACCGTGCCCGACCCGGCCGACAGCCGGCAGGGCTACGCGATGAGCCAGGGCGGCAACCTCGTGCGCTGGGACCTGCGCAACGGCACGCGCAAGTCGATCCGCCCGCCGGAGCCCGACGGCGTCGAGCTGCGCTTCCACTGGAACGCGGCGATCGCGCTCGATCCGTTCGAGCCGGCGACCGTCTACTACGGCAGCCAGTTCGTGCATCGGAGCCCCGACCGCGGCGAGAGCTGGACGGTGATCTCGCCGGACCTGACGACGAACAACCCCGAGTGGCAGCGGCAGGCCGAGAGCGGCGGTCTGACGCGCGACGTGACCGACGCCGAGAACCACTGCACGATCCTGACCATCGCACCGAGCCCGGTCGCGAGCGGCGTGATCTGGGTCGGCACCGACGACGGCCGCGTGCACGTGACGCGGGACGGCGGCGAGAGCTGGACGAGCATCGAGCGGCGCCTGCCCGGCCTGCCCCGCAACACGTGGTGCCCCCACCTCGAGGCGTCGAAGCACGACGCCGCGACCGCCTACGCGGTGTTCGACGGCCACCGCCGCGCCGACTGGACGCCGTACGTCTACGTGACGCGGGACTACGGCGAGACGTGGGTGTCGCTCGCCACCGACGCGCTCGACGGCTACTGCCACGTCGTCGAAGAGGATCCGGAGCAGCCGGATCTGCTGTGGGTCGGCACCGAGTTCGGCCTGTTCGTCACCTTCGACGGCGGCCGGCAGTGGCACCGCTGGCGGCACGGCGTGCCGACCGCCGCGGCGCGCGCGATCACGACGCACCCGCGCGACGGCGACCTGATCGTCGCGACCCACGGCCGCGCGATCTTCGTGCTCGACGACCTCACCCCGCTGCGCGCGCTGACGCCGGCGACCCTGCAGAAGGACCTGCACGTCTTCGCGCCGCGGCCCGCGATCCAGCACGAGGTCGCGCAGACGCCCGGCACGCGCTTCGCGGGCATGGACGAGTTCCGCGGCGAGACGCGCGAGCGCGGCGTGCTCCTGCACGTGATCGCCAACGCACCCGAACTCGCCCATCCGGACCCGGACGTCGAGAAGACGCGCGAACGCCCGTCCGCCGACGAGCCTCCCGCGGCGGAGTCGCCCGCCGCCGAGTCGCCCGCCGCCGAGACGCCCGCCGCCGAGACTCCGGCCGGCGAGGCCCCGGCCGGGGAGGCCGACGAGCCTCCGGCCGACGAAGCCGGCGGCGCGAGCAAGGACGGCGCGAAGGCCGACGACGCGCCGAAGGACCACGTGACGATCGAGGTGCGCGACGCGGACGGCGCCCTCTTGCGCACGTTCCGACGTCGGGTGCACCTCGGACTCAACCGCATCGTCTGGCGCTTCGAGCGCGACGGCGGTCCCCGCCCGAGCCGCGAGCTGCAGGAGGAGCCCGAGCTGCCGCGCGGCGGCCGCGCGGTGCTGCCCGGCGACTACATCCTGACCGTGCGCTTCCGGTCCGCGTCGCAGCAGGTGCCGGCGACCGTGCTGCCCGACCCGCGCGTCCCGATCCCGATGGCCGACCGCCGGGCCAAGGACGAGCTGCGCCAGCGCGCCGAGGACCTGATGGCCGACATGCACCGCGCGACGCAGCGCCTCGCGCGCTGCAAGAAGGACCTGGGCGTCGTGCGCAGTCGGCTCGCGCTCGAACCGAAGCCGAAGGCCGGCTCGGGCGACGAGGACCCGTGGCAGGATCTGCGGGACGCCCTGAAGGCGGCCGACGACGCGCTGGCGAAGACCGAGAAGGAGCTCTGGGGTCCCGACCCGGTGCAGGGCATCTCCCGCGGCGGCGAGGGCCTCGTCGCGAAGGCGATGGCGCACCTGCGCATCTCGGGCACCGACGACGCGCCCAACGCGACCGAGCTCGAGGCGATCGAGCGCGCCGCCGCGGCCGCCCCGCGCGTGCAGGCCGCGGTAGACGCGTTCGTCACGGGTCCCTTGACGGAGTTCCGGACGGCGCTCGAGCAGAGCGGCCTCGGGCTCTTGCCGAGCACGGCGCCCGTGCCCGGCCGCGACGGGCGCTGAGCGCGCCCGACGGCCTCAGGCCGCCTTGTGCTTGCCCTTCGCCTTCGGCTTGCGCTTGGCGGCCGCCTTGCCGGCGCCGGCGCGCGCGTCGCCGCGGTCGCGCAGCAGGTGCTCCTGCAGGACCATCGCGACGCACGCGGTCAGCCGCTTGCCCATCGGGATGTGCAGGAACTCGTTGGGGCCGTGCGCATTGCTCTGCGGGCCGAGCACGCCGGTGATCATGAACTGCGCGTCGGGGAACTTCTCGCCGAGCATGCCCATGAACGGGATCGAGCCGCCCTCGCCCATGTAGACGCAGGGCTTCTTGAAGAACGCGCGGGACGCGGCGTCGCTGGCGCGCTCGAGCCACGGCGCGAGCGCGGGCGCGTTCCAGCCGGTGCTGACCTTGTCGGGCTCGAACGTCACGTTCGCGCCGTGCGGCGGCTTCTTGGTCAGGATGCGGCCGAGCGCCTCGGAGCACTTCTTCGGGTCGGCGGTCGGCGGGATGCGCAGCGACAGCTTGAGCGTCGTCTGCGGTCGCAGCACGTTGCCGGCCTTGTCGACGGGCGGCACGCCGTCGACGCCGATGATCTCGAGGAACGGCCGCCACGTGCGGTTGAGCACCAGCTCGGCGAGGTCCTTCGCCATCGGCTTGCCGCCCTTGGTCCACGGGAAGCGCTTCCACAGCTTGTCTCCGAGCACCTTGGCGGCCGCCTTGGCCTGCTGCTTGCGCTGCTTGGGCACGTCCTCGTGGAAGGCGCCGGGCAGGATCTCGCCGGTCTCGCTGTCCTCGAGGCGTCCGAGCAGCTCGCGCGCGATGCGGAAGGTCGACGGCACGATGCCGCTCGCGTCGCCGCTGTGCACGCCCTCCGTCAGCATCTCGACGCGCACGTTGCCGCCGACGATGCCGCGCAGCGACGTCGTGCACCACAGCTGGTCGTAGTTGCCGCAGCCGGAGTCGAGGCAGACGACCAGGCTCGGCGAGCCGATGCGGTCCTTGAGCGCGTCGATGTAGAACGGCAGGTCGTAGCTGCCGCTCTCTTCGCAGCCCTCGATGATGACGACGCATCGCGCGTGCCGGCCGCCGGCCTCCTTCAGCGCCCGGATCGCGGTCAACGACGCGAACGCGGCGTAGCCGTCGTCGGCGCCGCCACGGCCGTAGAGCTTGTCGCCCTTGCGCACGGGCTGCCAGGGCCCGAGCCCGTCGAACCAGCCGACCATCTCCGGCTGCTTGTCGAGGTGCCCGTAGAGCAGCACGGTGTCGTCGCCTTCGCCGGGAACCTCCATGTAGATCAGCGGCGTGCGGCCTTCGAGCTCGACCACTTCGACGGTGAGCCCTTCGATCGGCTGCGCCTTGCACCAGCCCGCGATCAGGTCGACCGCGCGCTTCATGTGGCCGGCCTGGTGCCAGTCGCGGTCGAACGCGGGCGACTTGTTGGGGATGCGGATGTAGTCGACGAGCTGCGGGACGATGTCCTGCTCCCACGCCGTGTCGACGAACGAGCTGATCTTGCGCACTTCCATGAGGGGCCGAGATGTGAACCGACCGGGTCCGCAGGCTCAAGTTAAGCCGGAGGCGTGACGGCGGTTTGCGCAGGACCGCCTCGGCGGGATGCGCGGGCGGTCGCGGCGCTCGACGCACCGGATCGCGTTCAGTCGTCGCTCGCGTAGTCCTTGAGCCGGTTGTAGAGCGTGCGCAGGCTGACGCCGAGCACCTCCGCCGTCGAGCGCTTGTCGCCCCCCATGCGGGCCAGCGTCGCCTCGATCAGCCGCCGCTCCGCCTCCGCGATCGAGACCCCGACTTCGATGCCGAGGCCGCCGGCGGGCGTGTCGGGCGCCGGCGCCGCAGCTGGCCGGTCGGGCACGGCGGCCACCGCTTCGCCGACCTCGGCGAGCAGCGGATCGGGCAGGCAGTCGATCGTGACCGCGTCGCCGTCGGCGAGCACGGCGGCGCGCTGCATCGCGTTGCGAAGCTGCCGCACGTTGCCCGGCCACGCGTAGCGGCGCAGCGCCTCGACGACCCGCTCCGTCAGCGACATCTCGCCCGCGCCGAACTCGCGCAGGAACGCGCGCGCGAGCAGCACCACGTCGTCGCCGCGATCGCGCAGCGGCGGCACCGCGATCGGGAACACGCACAGGCGGTGGAACAGGTCTTCGCGCAGCGCGCCGTCGGCGATCGCGCGGTCGAACGGGCGGTTGGTGGCCGAGACCACGCGCACGTCGACCGGCCGTTCGGTCTTGCCGCCGACGCGTCGCACCGCGGACGTCTCGAGGGTGCGCAGCAGGCGCACCTGCAGCTCGGTCGGCATCTCGGCGATCTCGTCGAGGAACAGCGTGCCGCCGTGCGCCTGCTCGAACACGCCTTCGCGCGCCGCGTCGGCGCCGGTGAACGCGCCCTTCTCGTGGCCGAACAGCTCGCTGTCGATCAGGTTCTCCGGCAGCGCCCCGCAGTTGATCGCGACGAACGGCGCGTCGCGGCGGGGGCTCTGGTCGTGGATCGCGCGCGCGACGAGTTCCTTGCCGGTGCCGCTCTCGCCTTCGACGTAGACGGCGAGCTCCGTCGGCGCCACCTTCGCGATCAGCGCGCGCACGCGCCGGATCGGCCCGGACGCGCCGAGGATCGAGCCGCCCGCGGACGCGGCGTCGTCGGCCCCGTCCTCAGGCCGCGTGCGGCGCCGCACGGCCCGGAGCACCCGCTCGAGCTCGTCGACGTCGACCGGCTTCTGCACGAAGTGCAGCTCGTCGAGCGGCAGGGACGCGAACGCCGCCCGCACGGACTCGTCGCCGCTCGTCAGGACCACCTGCGGGCGGCGCGCCTTCGGGATCTCGAGCAGGAGGTCGATGCCCGAGCCGCCGGGCAGGTGCACGTCGAGGACCACGGCGTCGAACGACCCGTGCGCGAGCTCCCGGCGCGCGTCGGCGAGGTCCTGCGCCGTCGCCGTCGAGAAGCCGAGCCGCTCGACCAGGTTCGCGAGCGCCTTGCGCGCGACGGGATCGTCCTCGACCAAGAGAGCGTGCGGCATGCGGCCCCGATCGTAGCCCCCGCGCCCCGCCGATCAGCGTCCGAGCGCCAGCCAGCGCGAGACGAGCGCGGCGATCGCATCCGGCTGCGCGTCCGGGGCCAGCGCGTGGTCGACGCCGGGCAGGAACTCCTCGCCGCCTGCGGTGAGCAGCACCGTCAGCGCGGCGTCGTGCTCCCGCCGCACGCTGTCCAGCAGCGCCGCGCCGGCGCCGTCGGGCAGATCGGTCGAGGCGACGACCACGTCGGGGGCCTGCACGGCGATCAATGCGAGCGCGTCCGCCGCGCTGCCCGCGACCTGCACCTCGTGGCCGCGCTCGCCGAGCGCCGCGCGCAGCCGTTCGCCATCGGACCGCTCGGCCGCCGCGACGAGGATGCGCGCCCCGCCGCGTTCGGGCTCGGCGGCCAAGAGCTCCTGGACACACGCGACCAGCGTGTCCATGTGCACGGGCTTCTGCAGGAAGCGGTCGAAGCCGGCGACGCGCACGCGGCGCCGGTCCGAGGGATCGCCCCGCCCGGTGATCGCGATCGCGGGCAGCCGCGCCACGCCGCGCTCGAACTCGTCGCGGCGGATCCCGGACACGAGATCGAGGCCGCTGACCTCGGGCATCGACAGGTCGCTGACGAGCACGCGCGGCCGCCGCTCGGCGATCGCCCTGCGGGCGGCCTCGGCGTCGCTCGTGATGCGCACGTCGTAGCCGCGCAACCGGAGGCCGAGCGCCAGCACCTCGACGGTCGCGGCGTCGTCGTCGACGACCAACAGATCGCCCTCGACGTGCTCGGCGCCGTCGCGCAGCGCAGGGGTCGCGCGGGCGCGCGCCGAAGAGGCCGCCCGGGCGGGCAGCTCGAAGGCGATCGCCGTGCCGTGACCCGGACCGTCGCTGTGCGCCCGGACCGTGCCGTCGTGGTGCTCGACGACGTGCTTGACGAGGGCCAGACCGAGCCCGAGACCGGAGCGTCGCCGACGGCGTTCGTCGTCTGCCTGCCAGAACTGCCGGAACACGTCCTGGAGACGGTCCGCCGGGATGCCCTCGCCGGTGTCGCGCACGACGCAGCGCACGCGGTCGCCGTGCTCGTCCGACCGGCTGCGCGAGACCTCGACGCGCACCGAGCCGCCGCGCGGCGTGAACTTGCACGCGTTGTCGATCAGGTTCTGCAGCACCTGTTCGAGCCGCCCGCGGTCGGCGAGCACGTCCGCGCGGTCGACCTCGGGATCGCACGAGACCGCCAGACCGCGCTGCGCCGCCATCGGCTGGTTGCGGCGCACGACCTCCCGGGCCACGTCGACGAGGTCGAGCGGCTCGCGCTGCAGGTCGAGCCTGCCGCTCTCGAAGCGCGAGACGTCGAGCAGGTCCTCGATGATGCGGCTCTGCGCGGTGACGGCGTCGTCGATCTGCGCGACCGCGCGGCGCGTCATCTCCGGATCGACCGGCTCCTGCCGCTGCAGCAGCGACGACCACAGCCGGATCGCGTTGAGCGGCGAACGCAGCTCGTGCGAGACGACGGCGAGCAGGGTCTCCCGCGCCTTCGCGGCGCGCGCGACGCTCTGCTTGTCGGCCATCGACTCGGCCAGCAGGCGCTCGCGTTCGGCGCCGAACTCCATGCGTTCGGTGATGTCGTCCTGCACGCCGATGAAGTGCGTCACTTCGCCGCTTGGGTCGACGACCGGAGAGATCGTGAGCTCGTTCCAGAACGCGCTGCCGTCCTTCTTGTGGTTGCGCAGCACGACGGTGGTCTCGCGCGCCTCGGCGAGCGCGGCGCGGACCTCGTCGAGGCCGGGCTGGTCGCGTTCGCGCTCGTTGAGGAAGCGACAGTTGCGCCCGAGCACCTCGGTCGCGCCGTAGCCGGTCATGCGCTCGAACGCCGCGTTGACGTAGACCATCGGCAGGTCGTCGGCGCGCGCGTCGCAGATGACGACGCCGCTGGCCGCCGCGTGCAGCGCCCGCTCCGTGACGCGCAGCTGCGTCAGCCGCCGCTGCGTCTCCGTCTCGTCGCGCAGGCGCAGCAAGCAGCCCGCGGCCGGGTCGCCGAGCGCGGCGAGCGACACGACGGCCAGCCGCGTCACCGTCGCGCGATCGCCGATCGACAGCGTCACGTCGCCGCCGAAGCGCGTGCGCCCGCCGGCGGCGACGGCCGCGATCGCGTCGGTGAGGTCGCTCGGCGCGACGACCGACAGCGCCTCGTCGAAGCGGCGTCCCAGCAGTTCGTCCTCGACGCAGCCGAGGTACTCGAGCAGGGGCGCGTTCGCGCGGGTCCAGCGCAGCTGGCGGTCGAGCACGCCGCACGGCTCGGCGTCGGCTGCGACGAGGCTCTCGCCCACCGCCCGCGGGGCGGCGCCGGCGCGCGGTGCCCCGCGCCCGCGGCCAGATCGGAAGAG